>NZ_BMDZ01000003.1 GCF_014636235.1 Tistrella bauzanensis | reverse complement strand
CGACGCAAGGTCGCCGCTTGGGACGACGACTTCCTCGCAAGCATCATCGCAGCTTAAAATTTTCACCCGATTCCCCTGCCCCCTGCCCGACCCGATATGGTCGCCGTGGCGCCGATCGCCAATGGTCCCCATGATGACCCCGGGCTTTGGCCGGGCGGCGCGAGACGCTATAACCTGCGGCAGACTTGCCAACCGCGCACACCACAGGAACCCGACAGGACCAGCCGATGACCGACAGCACCTCCACCGCCGCCATGCTGATCCCCGTGCTCGACCGGATCGCCTCGGCCCTTGAACGGCTGGCGCCGCCCGCCGCGGTCAAGACCGATCTCGATGCAGCCGATGCGTTTGTCTGGCAGTCGTCGAACCGCAGCCTCGTGCCGGTGGTCCGGGTGTCACGGGTGGATATCGGCCTTCTGGAAGGCGTCGATCTGGCACGCGATCAGCTGATCGCCAACACCCGGCGCTTCGCCGCCGGACTTCCCGCCAACAATGCCCTGCTCTGGGGCGCCCGCGGCATGGGCAAAAGCTCTCTGGTCAAGGCCGTGCATGCCCGCATCGTCGCCGATACCCCCGCCGGCGAAAAGCCGCTGAAGCTGATCGAGATCCACCGCGAGGACATCTCGCAACTGCCCGATCTGCTGGCGGTGCTGCGTGGCGGGCCACACCGGGCGCTGCTGTTCTGCGACGATCTGTCCTTCGACCACGACGACACCGATTACAAATCGTTGAAGGCGGTGCTGGATGGCGGCATCGAGGGGCGGCCCGACGAGGTTCTGTTCTATGCGACATCGAACCGGCGCCATCTGATGCCGCGCGACATGATCGACAATGAACGCTCCACCGCGATCAATCCATCTGAAGCGGTGGAAGAGAAGGTGTCGCTGTCGGATCGCTTCGGTTTGTGGCTGGGCTTCCATGCCTGCGACCAGAAAACCTACCTGGCCATGGTGCGCGGCTATGCCCGGGCCTATCAGCTGGAGATGGCTGATGAGACCCTGGATCGCGAGGCCATCGTCTGGGCACAGACCCGCGGTGGACGCTCGGGCCGCGTCGCGTGGCAATATATTCAGGATCTGGCTGGCCGCCTGGGCCGACGGCTGGAAACCAAGAGCGCCTGACAACCGGCGCGCCCACCCCGCCCTCTCCCCTCACCACCGGCAACCGCGCTTGACGCGGTGCCGGCATGATTCTATTTAAGTCAGGCAACTGACTTTATCTTTGCCACGGGCTTCCGATCGATGCGCCCTTCCACTGCCCTCAAACGCGACCGGCTGGCCCAGGCGGCGGCGGTCCTGTTCCATCGACGGGGTTATCATGGCGTGGCCTTGCGGGATATCGCCCTGGAAGCCGGTGTGCCGGCGGGCGCGGTATTCTATCATTTCCCCACGAAAGCTGCCCTTGCATGTGCTGCGGCGCGCGCCCAACTCGCGTGGATGGATCAGGTGATCCACGACATGCAGACGGCGGACACCGTGGCTGCGCGGCTGGACCGGCTTGGTGACGCGCTTGCCGGCAGGTCCGACGACGCCGCCGCCTATGGCTGCCCGATGCAGCGCCTGTTGCGGGATCTGGCCGGCGGCGATGCCGACGAGGCCGAGGCGCGCGCCTTGACGGTGCAGGTCGTGCACCGGTTGATCGACAGGCTGACAGCGGAGCTGACCGGCGCCGGCCTGTCGGAGACAGAGGCGATCAACCGGTCGAGACAGTTTGTTGCGAGATGGGCCGGCAGCAGCGTGCTGGCCCATAGTTTCGGCGATCCGGCCATGATGCGGTCGGAAATTGCCGCTGCCATCCAGGATCTTCAGGCCGTGCTGCCTGTCCGCGAAGGAAAGACGCCCTCATGAGACGTATTGTCGTCACCGGTATCGGAACGGTCTCCCCCCTTGGCTGCGGCACTGAACGCGTGTGGCAACGGCTGCTGGAAGGGCGCTCGGGCATCCGCGCGCTGCCCGAGGCGATGGTGGCCGATCTTCAGGCCAAGGTCGCCGGCGTCGTGCCCGATATCGTCGAGGATGCCGAGGGCGGATTCGATGCCGCCGCCGCGGTGTCGCCCAAAGACCAGAAAAAGATGGACCGCTTCATCCTGCTGGCGATGGCCGCCGCCGATGAGGCCATGGCCCATGCCGGCTGGGCGCCCGCCACCGATGTGGAACGGGCGCGCACGGCCACAGTGATCGGCACCGGCGTCGGCGGCCTGCCGGCCATGGCCGAGGCGGTGCGTATCACCGACACCCGCGGTCCCCGCCGGCTGTCGCCGTTCACCGTGCCGTCCTTCCTGCCCAATATGGCGGCAGGCCAGGTGTCGATCCGCCACCGCCTGCGCGGGCCGCTGGGCGCGCCGGTCACCGCCTGCGCCGCCAGCGTTCAGGCGATCGGCGACGGCGCCCGGATCATCCGCGCGGGCGAGGCCGATATCGCGCTGGTCGGCGGCGCCGAAGCCTGTATCGACCGTGTCAGCCTGGGCGGATTTGCCGCCGCCCGTGCCCTGTCGACCGGCTTCAACGACCGGCCGACCGAAGCGTCGCGCCCGTTCGACACTGCCCGCGACGGCTTCGTGATGGGCGAGGGCGCCGTGATGCTGGTGATCGAGGCGCTGGATCATGCGCTCACCCGCGGTGCGGTCCCGATCGCCGAGGTGACCGGCTATGGCACCAGCGCCGATGCCCATCACATGACCGCGGCCCCGGAAGACGGCGAAGGCGCCCAGCGCGCCATGCGCGCGGCGCTGGCGGCAGCGGGCCTTCAGCCCGGACAGATCGGTTATCTGAATGCGCACGCCACGTCGACACCGGTCGGCGACGCGGGCGAGCTGGCAGCGATCAGGGCCGTTTTCGGCACCGACAGTGGCGTGTCGATCTCGTCGACCAAATCGGCGACCGGCCACCTGCTGGGGGCCGCCGGCGCCATCGAGGCGATGTTCTCGCTGATGGCCCTGCGTGACGGCATGCTGCCTCCCACCCTGAACCTGACCGATCCCGATCCGGCGGCCGGCGGGCTGGACCTGATCGGCCCGGAAGCCCGGCGCAAGACCGTCGATCATGTGCTGTCGAACGGCTTCGGTTTCGGCGGCGTCAATGCCTCCGTGATCTTCAGCCGGATGACCTGACCCGCAGCCACATGTGCTTCAACAGCAGAATGTCCGATCTGGACACAGTGCCGGATCGGGCATTTTCTTGTGTGCCGATCGCTTACCGGCCGGCGGTCGAGGCTTACCGCCGCGGCAGATACCGTTCCGGGTCGACCGCCTCGCGGCCCCGGCGCAGTTCGAAATGCAGCTGTGGCTGATCGACATTGCCGCTGGAGCCGACACGGGCGATGACCTCGCCCTGCTTCACCCGCTGGCCGCGATCGACCAGCACCGCCTGGGCATGGGCATAGGCTGTCAGCCAGTTGCCGCCATGGCGGATCAGCAGCATGTTGCCGAAGCCCTTCAGATCACTGCCGGAATAGACCACCACGCCATCGGCGGCGGCGCGGATCGGGGTGCCGCGCGGCGCCTGGATATTGACGCCGTCATTATGCAGACCGCCGGCCTTGTCGCCATAGCCCGACACCACCCGGCCATTGACCGGCCAGACGAAGCGCTTGGGCGCCGGCCCCAGATCGCCGACATCGACTGGCTTGGCCTTGATCGGTGGCGCTGTGGCTGCCGGCGGCGGGGCCACGACCTCAGCCGGTTTCTCCGGCACCGGGGGCGTGGCTGCGGCCGGCGCGGTTGCGGGCGCGGCCGGCTCCGTCGCGGTCAAATCCGTTGCCGTCGGGGAGGGCTGGGCCGGCGGAACATCCTGTGCCGCCGGCACCGTCACCGGCGGCGGCACTGTTGTCGACGGGTCTGTGCCCGGTGCGGCCGAAGGCGGCACGGCGGGGGTCAGCGCCACAGGCCCCTCACCGGCAGCACGCATCGTGTCGCCCGCAGGCGACCCCGCCTCGGAAATGGTGGTGCCGGCATCGATGTCTGGTGGCGGCAGGGTCGTGGCGGTGATGCCGGCGCCGCTGACTGTGGTGGTACCGCTGGCTGCCGCAACCGATGACGGCGGCCCCCCCACGGCGGGCGATACCGACAGGATCTCGGGCTCGCCGATACGGGTCGAGGGCGGCCGCCCCTCAGGTCCGGCCGCAGCCACGGCCGCCGCCGCGGCGTCGGTGGCGGCACCCTGGCCTTCCGGCACCACCAGTTGCATGCCCGGGGTGACGATGAAGGGCTGCTTCAGGCCGTTGGCCTGGGCAAGCGCGCTCATCTCGACGTCATAAGCACGCGAAATGCCGTACAGCGTCTCGTTCTGTCGCACGACATGGACCCGCCGCGCCGGCAGCACCAGCCGGTTGCCGGGATAGATGGTATAAGGCGGCTGAAGGTGATTGGCCTCGATCAGCGCCCTGAGTGGCACGTTGTTCCGGCGCGAGATGGCATAGAGCGTGTCGCCGCGCTCAACCACGATCTCCCGCGCGCCGGCCGGCAGCGCGATCGCGGGCGCATCGCCCCGGAATTCGACCGGGGCGGGTTGATCGCGACCGGCACAGCCGGCAAGGACAAGAAGCGTCGCCACAAGGGCGAAGCGGCGTGACGACGACAGGCTGGCTCTGGTCATGGATGCCCCGTTCATGGCCGCCCCAGTCTATGCTCCGTGCCGCACTGCGGCAATGCATGCGTCACCATCGACCGCCGGTTGCGGCCGCAATCCGCGCCATCCCTGGCAATGCGCCGTCCCGGGATATGCCGCCCGACCATCACCTATCCCACCACCGGGCCCGGATCTTCCTCACGCGGGACACCCGGCATCAGCGGCACGAAACGCACGCGGGCAATTTCGACGTCATCGGCGCCATCTTCGTTGCGGATCAGCTTCATCAACCGCTGTTCGCGGCCATGGGCGCCGACGGGCATCACCAGAATGCCGCCGATGACCAGCTGATCCAGCAGTTCCTCGGGAACCTCGTCGGCGGCGGCCGTCACGATGATCCGGTCGAAGGGCGCCTGTTCTGGCCAGCCGCGCATGCCGTCGGAGACCCGGTTGACCACATTATGCATGGCAAGTTCTGCGAAGCGGGCCTGAGCCTCGCGCGCCAGGCTGCGATGGCGTTCCACCGTGTACACGCGGCGGGCCAGGCGCGAGAGGATGGCCGTCTGATAGCCCGACCCCGTGCCAACCTCCAGCACCTTGTGCCGATCGCCCAGATTCAGCGCCTGAGTCATCAGCGCCACCACTTCCGGCTGGCTGATGGTCTGGCCCTGCCCGATCGGCAGCGCCCGGTTGGCATAGGCCTTGGGCACCAGCGGCGGCGGCACGAAGATTTCGCGCGGCACGGTCTCGATCGCTTTCAGCACGCGCGTGTCGGTGATGCCCGCCGAACGCAGCTGCATCAACAGCTTGATCTTTGCCTCGGCGAGCACATCCATCGTCACGCCTCCAGAATGCCCTCAAGCGCCGGCATGAAGCTGCGCGCGGTGAGGTCGATATGCAGCGGCGTGACCGCGATCTTGCCCTTGCGGATCACCGAAAGGTCGGTGCCCTCGGTCTCGTGGCCATCGCGACGCAGGCCGCCGATCCAGTAATAGGGCACGCCGCGCGGGTCGCGGCCCTCGACGATCATCTCGCCCAGAACGCGCTGCCCCTGCGACACCACCTCGACCCCGGTCACCGCCTCGGGCTCGACGGGCGGATAGTTGACATTGACCACCACGCCCCGGGGCCATTTGGTCGCGATCAGCTTCTCGACCAGCGCCGGCCCATGCGCGCGGGCGGTACGCCACGGCACATCGGCCGGATCGACGAACACCTGGCTCATCGCGATCGCCTGATGGCCCAGAAGCGTCGCCTCCTTGGCGGCGGCGATCGTGCCTGAATAGTGAACGTCCTCGGCCAGATTGGCGCCGCGGTTCACGCCCGACAGCACCAGATCGGGCGCCGTCTCCTGCATCAGCCGGCGGGTGGCGATCAGCACGCAATCGGTGGGGGTGCCGCTGACGCCATAGCGCTTGTCGGCGATCTTGCGCACCCGCAGCGGGTTGTGAATCGTCAGCGAATGCGACACGCCGCTCTGATCGGTCTCAGGCGCCACGACCCAGACATCATCGCTCAATTCGCGGGCGATCTGCTCCAGGATCGCGATCCCGGGGGCGTTGATGCCGTCGTCGTTGCTGATCAGGATGCGCACGTGCCGAACTCCTTCAAGATCACGCGGCCCGTTGGTCGGGCCTTCAGGTCAATATCGCGGGGGAGAGGTGGTCCGATGGTGGCCAACCGGCCGGGCTCAGGCGGCGCCGATGGCCTCGGCTCCGCCAAGATATGGCCGCAGTGCTAGAGGAATGCGGATGCTGCCATCCGCCTGCTGATGGTTTTCGACCAGGGCGATCAAGGCCCGGCCCACCGCCACGCCCGACCCGTTGAGGGTGTGAACGAAGCGGGTATCGCGCTCGCCGGCCTTGCGGCAGCGGGCGCGCATGCGGCGGGCCTGGAAATCGCGGGTGTTCGACACGCTGGAAATCTCGCGATAGGTCTGTTGCGCCGGCACCCAGACCTCGATGTCATGCGTGCGCACCGCCGAAAAACCGGTATCGCCGGAACACAGCACCACCACCCGATAGGGCAGTTCCAGCTTCTGCAGCACCGCTTCGGCGCAGGCGGTCATATAATCCTGTTCGTCGCCTGAGGCCTCGGGCACCGTCACCGACACCATTTCGACCTTGCTGAACTGGTGCTGGCGCAGCATACCGCGGGTATCGCGTCCGGCAGATCCGGCCTCGGAGCGGAAACACGGCGTGCAGGCAGTCAGCCGCAGCGGCAGGACCGCTTCATCCAGAATCTCCCCCGCCACCAGATTGGTCAGCGGCACTTCCGATGTCGGGATCAGCCAGCGATCATCGGTGGTGCGGAACAGGTCGTCGGCGAATTTCGGCAGTTGCCCGGTGCCGAACACCGCATCCGTGCCGACCAGATAGGGCGGCTGCACTTCCACGAAGCCGTGTTCGGTGGTGTGCAGATCCAGCATGAACTGCGCAAGCGCCCGTTCCAGCCGCGCCATCGGCCCGGCCAGCACCACGAAGCGCGCGCCGGCGATCTTGGCCGCTCGTTCGAAATCCATCCCGCGCAAGACCGGGCCGGCGGCCATCCGCTCGCCCAGTTCATAGTGCGGCAGCGGCTCGAAATCGAAGCTGCGCGGTGTGCCCCACCGGCGCAGCTCCACATTGTCGGCCTCGTCGGCGCCGGCCGGCACCGCGTCATCCAGATGATTGGGCAGGCTGGCCAGGGCCGCATCGAGCTTACGGCCAAGCTCGGCCTCCTCGGCCTCCAGCGCCGGCATCCGCTCCTTGATCGCCTGGACCTCGGCGGTCAGCGCGGCCGCGTCACCGCCGTTCCGCCGGATCTGGCCGATCTCCTTCGAGGCGACATTGCGGCGGGCCTGAAGCTCCTGAAGCTCGCGGATCAGCGCGCGGCGCGCCTCGTCGATCGCCAGAAGCTGGCTGGACGACGGCGCGATGCCCCGGCGGCCGAGAGCGGCATCGAAGGCCTCGGGGGCGTCGCGCAACAGGCGGATGTCATGCATCGGAATGGCTCGCAAGATGGCGGTCGGGATCGGCGGCGGTCGGTGATCGGGCGGCTTGCGGCCGCTGGTGACGACATGGATCAGGGGACCACCGTTCAAGGCGCCGTCCCCTGCCCGCCATCACCGGCCCGGCCCAAAGCGCGCCCATCTAACGGCCCCTCCCCTTCCGGGTCAAGCGTCGCTATCGTCCTTGGTGTCGGCAAGGGCCGCTGCAAGAGCCGCTTCCTCGGCCTTTTCCTTCTCGCGTCGCGCCTTCTCGATCCGGCGTCCGATGAAGATCGAGATTTCGTACAGGATCAGCAACGGCACCGCGAGCGACATCTGGCTGATCAGGTCGGGCGGCGTCATCACCGCCGCCGCCACGAACACGAAGACCACGGCAAATTTGCGCTTCTTGGCCAGCGCATCGGCGCTGACCAGCCCTGCCCGTACCAGCAGGCTCAACGCCACCGGCAACTGAAAGGCCAGACCGAAGGCGAAGACCAGGGCCAGCACCAGTGACAGATACTGATCGACCTTGGCTTCAAGCTCGATCGCCATGGTGGTCTCATTGCCGGTGGTCTGAAAGCCGGCGAAGAACCCCCAGGCAAGCGGGAACACGAAGTAATAGGCGAGCGCCGCCCCCAGAATGAACAGGAAGGGGGTCGCTGCAAGAAATGGCAGAAAGGCCTTGCGTTCGTTGCGATAGAGCCCCGGCGCCACGAACATGTAGAGCTGGGTGATGATCACCGGCGAGGCAATGAACAGCGCCGCATAGAACGACACCTTCACATAAGTGAAGAAGGCCTCGGTCAACCCGGTATAGATCAGCCGGCGATCATGCCCCAGCACCTGCGCCAGCGGTTCGACCAGGAACCCGAAGATATCCTGGGCGAACAGATAGCAGACCGCGAAAGCGATCAGCAGTGCACCCACCGAATACATCAGACGGTTGCGCAACTCGATCAGATGTTCGAGAAGCGGCGCCTTTGCGTTCTCGACTTCGTCTTCCTCGTGCTCGTCGCGGATCGCCATGCAGAATCAGGCCTTCGGGGTCGCACTGTCGGGCGGGGTGGTCTCTGCGGCAGGTGCCGCAGGTGAAGGCTCCGGACTGGACGATGGCCCAGGCGCAGCGGCGGGCGGCGGCGAGACGGCAGGTGCCGCTGACGGCCCGGCCGCCGTCGCGGTGACGGCCGGCGCCGGCTGGCCGGCGGGCAGCACGCCGTCGGCAGATGCCGGCGCATCGGCCGTCTTCGCCGATGCCTTGGCGTCAGCGGGCACCTTGGCGTCATCTGCCGGCGCGTCGTCATCGATGCGGATGGGGCTGGTCGCCCGCGCCAGCGCGCCATCGGGGTCGATGGCGCGTCGCGTCGCCTCGCCCATGTCGAAGCGTGACGCCTTCTCGGCGCGCTCGCGCAGCTCCTTCAGCTCGCTTTCGCGCAGAACGTCGTCAACGCTCGACTGGAATTCGCGCGCCATACGCCGCAAGCGGCCCATCCAGACACCCACCGTCCGCATCGCGACCGGAAGATCCTTGGGGCCGATTACAAGCAGGGCGACGACGAACACGACAGCGAGTTCAGCCCAGCCGATCTCGAACATGCGGTCACGCTGCCGGGGGCGGCAAGCCACCCCCGCTCCTCAGGTTGCCTTAAGGTCAAGCCTTGGGCTCGTCGCGACGGACCTCGTCGGCCATACGCGCGTCATGCCCTTTGCCCAGAACCTTCGGGTCGGCAGACGTGGTCGTGGTCGTGTCCCCGTCGTCGTCCTTCATGCCCGACTTGAAGCTCTTGATCCCCTTGGCGACGTCACCCATCACCCGCGGCAGCTTGCCTGCTCCAAACAGGATCAGGACCAGAACCAGGATCAGAACGATCTGCCAAATACCGATACTCATCGGGTGTCCCTCCTCCGCAGTCCGACGGACTGCCCAAACGTGCGGCGCATGATGGCAGAAGCCTGGCACCTGTGCAATGCGCCCATCAGGCCGCGTCGCCCGCGAATACGAAAGCCTGCTCCGGCGCCAGTCTCAACGCGATCCGGTCGCCCCGCCCATGGCGCGGCGGCCCCGGCAGGCGCAGGCCCAATGTCGCCGGCCAGCCCGGCACCCTCACACGCAATGCGGTGACCGGCCCCAGCGCCCGCACCTCGGTGACCTCGGCGGCAATACCGCCATCGGCCGCTTCGATCAGCGCCTCCGGCCGGACCAGCACCGACACGGCGGTTCCGGGGGCGAAGGGTGCAGCGTTCAGCCGGCCCAGCGGTGTATCGACAAAACCATCGGCCGCGACCGTCAGCGCGATCGTGTTCAATTCCCCGAAAAGCCTTGCCACAAAAGGGGTTGCCGGCGCCTGATAAAGTGCCGCCGCAGACCCCGACTGCATGATCCGCCCCTGGCGCATGACCGCGATCCGGTCGCCCATCCTCAGCGCCTCGTCGGGGTCATGGGTCACCATCAGCGCAGCGGCGCCGACATCGCGCAGCACCGCCAGCGTGTCGGTGCACAGCCGGTCGCGCAGGGCGATGTCGAGGCCGGAAAACGGTTCATCCAGCAACAGCACCTGCGGTTCCGGCGCCAGCGCCCGGGCCAGCGCCACGCGCTGCTGCTCGCCGCCCGACATCATGTGCGGGAAATCGTCGCCGCGCCCGCTCAACCCCACCAGATCCAGAAGCTCATCGGCCCGGCGCCGCCGCGTCGTCACGGCATGCCGCCTGAGACCGAAGGCGATGTTGTCGCGGATCGACAGATGCGGGAACAGCGCATAATCCTGAAACACCAGGCCGACGCCGCGCGCCTCGGGCTTCATCTCCCGGCCGGGCATCGCCACAACTTGGCCGTCGATCAGAATCCGGCCGCTCTGGATGCTCTCAAGCCCCGCCGCCAATCGCAGGCAGGTGGTCTTGCCACAACCGGACGGCCCCAGAAGGCACAGGATCTCGCCGGCGGCGATGCCGATCGAGACGTGATCGACCACCATCCGGCCATCGAAGCTGTGGGAGACGTCGTCGAAGGCCAGACGCCGGGCCGCCGCGTCCTCAGGCATGGCATCACGGGGCTGGTGCGACGGAACGGAGATTGCTGTGAAGGTCATCGGGTCTGGGCACCGGGGCGGGATCGGGCAATGGCCCGTGACAGCAGGATCACCGGCAGAATGCCGGCGGCAACGATGGCGAGCGCCGGCGCCGCGGCATCGGCCAGCCGTTCATCGCCAGCGAGTTCATAAGTACGCATGGCCAGGGTGGTCAGGTTGAACGGCCGCAGGATCAATGTCGCCGGCAGTTCCTTCAGCACGTCGACGAACACCAGCAGCCCGGCTGTCAGCAGCCCGCCCGACACCAGCGGCGCATGCACACGCACCAGCGTGGCCCCCGGGCCCAGGCCGAAGACCCTTGCCGCATCGTCCATCGAGGCCGTCACCTTGCCGAGACTGGCCTCGACCGTGTTCAGCGACACCGCCAGAAAGCGCACCATATAGGCATAGAGCAGACCGGCGATGGTCCCGGTGAGCACCAGGCCCGGATTGCCGAAGCCCAGGGCCTGCACGCCATCGATGATCATCCCGTCGATGAAGGCGAGCGGCACCACGATGCCGACCGCGATCACGGCACCCGGCACGGCGTAGCCCAGCGCCGCGATCCGCGCCGACACCGCCGACAGCCGCCCCGGCGCCAGCCGGCGGGCATAAGCCACGACCAGGGCCGCCGCCACCGCCAGGATGGCGGCAGAGGCCGCGAGCGACAGGCTGGTCAACACCAGCCGCGGAAATCCGTCGCCCGAGCTGAGGCTGGATGTCAGCGCCCACAAGCCCAGCGCGGACGCCGGCAGCAGAAAGCCAAGCCCGATCGGCAGACCGCAGGCGACGAGCGCGCCAGCACCCCGCCAGCCACGCAAGGGATAGCCCGGCAGGGGCCGGTAGCGGCGCGATGTCTGGTCGAACCGCGCATGGCCACGACTGACCCGCTCGATCAGGATCAGCGCCAGCACCACCGACAGCAGCACCGCCGCCAGCTGTGCCGCCGCCGCCCGTTCGCCCAACCCGAACCAGGTCCGGTAGATGCCGGTCGTGAAGGTATCGATGGCGAAATAGTCGACGGTGCCGAAATCGGCCAGCACCTCCATCAATGCCAGCGTGACGCCGGTGACGATGGCCGGTCGCGCCAGCGGCAGCGCGATCCGCCGGAAACAGGCCCAGGGTCCGTTGCCGAGTGTGCGGCCGATCTCGATCACGCAGACCGACTGTTCAAGAAAGGCCGCGCGCGCCAGCAGATAGACATAAGGATACAGCACCAGCGTCATCACCACGATGGCGCCACCCAGGCTGCGGACCTGGGGAAACCAGTAGTCGCGCCGGCTGGTGGCGCCGATCAGCCAGCGCAGGACTTCCTGCACCGGTCCGGCATAATCCAGCAGGCCGGCATAGGTATAGGCGATGACATAGGCCGGCACCGCCATTGGCAGCAGCAGCGCCCATTCGAACAGCCGCCGGCCGGGAAAGCTGCACATGGTGACCAGCCAGGCCGTGCCGACGCCGATCACCAGCGTGCCGGCGCCCACGCCCACCGACAGCCACAGCGTGTTGGCCAGATAGCGCGGAAGAACCGTGGCCGCCAGATGCGACCAGACGTCGACATCCGGGTTGAGCCCTGCCGCCAGCACCATCAGCACCGGCACCGCGACCAGAAGCGCCAGCAGCCCGGCCCCCAGCGGCCACGCGCCGCCGCGATGCCCGCCCATGCGGCCACGGCGACGCGGCGGCACAACAGCGCGGATCTGCGGCGGTGTCGGTCTGGCGCTGTCTGCGTCGATGGTCGCCATCTGATCGGCGCCCGCCCTTTTCATTCGCTGGTGATCGTCGTCATGTGGCCGATGATGGGTACACGCGGCCCCGGCCAGAGATCAAGGCTTTCGGTGCCGTCACCCCGACAGGTCCCAAACGGCGCTGGGCGCGGGCCGCTTCCGAAAGCCGCCCGCGCCCGCAACGTCGCTCCGGTTTCCGGCGCGATCGGGATCAGCGCCAGCCCGCGCGGTCCATCACCTCGACGGCTTCGCGGTTCAGCTCACCCAGGCGGGTGATGGCGACCGTGTCTTCCTTGAACGGCCCCCAGGCGCTGACGATGTCAGAGGCGGGCACGCCCGGCCGCACCGGATATTCCTGGTTGACCTCGGCATAAAATTTCTGCGCCTCGTCCGAGGTCAGGAATTCGATCAGCTTGACCGCGTCATCATGATTGGGGGCGGTCTTCAGCACGCCCGCACCGCTGACATTGACATGCGTGCCGCGGCCGTCCTGATTGGGAAAGAACACCGCGACCTTGTCGGCCGCCGCCTTCTGGTCGGCATCATTGCCGGCCAGCATGCCGCCCAGATAGTAGGTGTTGACGATGGCGATATCCGCCTCGCCGGCCGCAACCGCCTGAATCTGGTCGCGGTCGCCGCCCTGCGGCTTGCGGGCGAAATTCTCGACCAGCCCCTTGGCCCAGGCCTCGGTCGCCTCGACACCATTGGCCGCGATCATCGATGCGGTCAGCGACTGGTTGTAGGTGTTGCTCGACGACCGCACCGCGATCCGCCCCTGCCAGACATCATCCGCCAGCGCTTCATAGGTCGACAATTCCTCGGGCTTCACCCGATCCTTGGCGTAAACGAGCACCCGGGCACGCTTCGACAGGCCGAACCACTGATTGTCGCTGTCACGCAGATGCGCCGGGATCGCCTCTTCCAGAACCGTCGACTGCACGGGCACGAAGACGCCGGCATCCTTGGCCTGTTCCAGACGCGCCACATCCACCGTCAGTAGAATATCCGCCGGGCTGTTGGCACCTTCGGCCTGGATCCGGGCCAGCAGCTTGTCGCCGCCATCGGACAGCAGATTGACCTTGATGCCGGTCTCGGCCGTGAACTGATCCAGAATCGGGCGGATCAGCTGCTCCTGACGCGCCGAATACAGATTGACCTCGGCCGCGGCGGCCGCCTGCGAGGCAACCAGCATGGCCGCGGCAGCAGCGGCACCGCCGAGCTGCTTGAACAGACGCCCGCGACCGGCGGGGGACTGGTGACGGAAGGCTTCAGTCATGACGATCTCGATTGCTGGTCGGGATACCGGGCGCGATAGCGGGGCATCTGAGGGGGCCGCGTCCCATGAAGTGGGGGCACAGCCGGACGGCGCCGCGAGTGCGACTCCTTCTCAATATCTGGGTAACACCGTATCGATCAGGCTTCAAGCGAGATTGCGAGTGACTTGCACCATTGACGGGAACAGAGCGGGACGCGCATCAGCTGCGATGACCGGTTTACACCCGACCCATGCGTGGTGATACTGCGCCGCGGAATGGTCGTTTCAGAGGGGTTGGTCCAGACCGCCGCCCCCCTGCCTCCCCGATCGCCTCCGGCGATCGGGGCCATCCGCTCGCCCTTGCCCGATACGCGCCTCGCCGTACGAACGGCCCTGCGCCCATCAAGGCCGCCTTCCGGGATGATCAGTTCGCTCGCGCATGCCCGCCATCGCTCCCTGCCCCGCAGCGCAGCCGCGGCAGTGCTGTTCATGGCCATGACCGCCACGGCATCGCTTGCCCCGCTGACGGCCCCGGCGGCTGAAACCTTCACCACCACGCAGCGATCGTCCTGCCGCTCGGCGGTGCAGACGCTGGCCAAGCTTGTGGCCGATCCACCCCAACGCGATCGTCGTGTCGCCGACTATATCGCCGCGCGCCAGCATCTCGACCGCGCCAACCGCGCCTGCGACGGCAATGAGGACGCCCGCGCCATGGCGGAAGCGGATGCCGGTATCCGCCGTCTGGCGCCCGATCTGCGCGGCGGCATCCTGCGCTGACCGCCGGTCGCCACACCCGGCCTGTCCGACCCCACGCCCCCTCTCCGACCCGCTGACCCGGTTCAAGATGCACCATGTCGGACCGCCGGCCCGCACCGACGACCGACGAGCCGTGCCTCAGATCCCCCCGCCCGGCAGAATCTCGTCGGTGGGCCGGTTGGTGATCATGATCTTGTCGATGCGGCGGCCATCCATGTCGACCACCTCGAAGCGGATATCCTGCCAGTCGAGCACATCGCCCGCAGCGGGGACGCGCTCCATATGCCACAACAGAAAGCCGGCCAGGGTCGCATAGTCGCCGGCGCCGCGCAGATCGTCGCGGTCGAGCAGCCGTTCGATCTCGCCGATCGCCATGCGTCCGTCGGCCAGCCAGCCGCCATTCGGCCGCGCCACCGCCGATGGCCGGTCGTCATCCCAGCCGAGGGCCGTCTCGCCCGCGATCGCCGACAGGATATCGGTGGCGGTCACGACGCCTTCGACCCCGCCATATTCATCGACCACCAGCGCCATCGGCTCGCGCTCGTCGCGCAGCAGGGCGATCATCTTCAGCAGCGGCACGGCTTCATGAACCACCAGAACCGGCCGGGCCAGTGCCGCCGGGTCGGGTGTGCCGCCAGCCAGAACGATGTCCAGAATCTCGCGGCTGGCGGCGATGCCGATCGGCTCATCCAGACTGCCGCGTGCCACCGGATAGCGCGACCGGGCACTGCCGGTGATCTTCTGCAACTGGTCCGCGAACGGAATATCCGCATCCAGCCAGATCACCTCGTGGCGCGGAGTCATCACCGTGCGCACCGGCCGGTCGTCCAGCGCCAGCACACTGTTGATCAGGCTCTGTTCCGCCCGCTCGATCGCGCCGCTGTCGGCGCCCTCGCGCACCATGGCGCGGATCTCATCCTCCGTCACGGCATCGGCACTGGCGATGTCGATCCTGAACAGCCGCAGGATGGCATCGGTCGACATCCGCAACAGCCACACTGCCGGTGTCGCGATGGTCGCCAGCACCGACATCGGCCTGGCCACCAGCATGGCGATGGTGGTGGCATTGGCCAGCGCCAGCCGCTTGGGCACCAGTTCGCCCACGACCAGCGAGGCGAAGGTGACCCCGGCCACCACCAGCGCCACCGCGATCGGCCGCGCATGGGGGGCCAGCGCCGGCACCGCCGCCAGCAGATCCGCGATCGGTCCGGCCAGGGTGGCCCCGGAATAGGCACCGGCCAGCACGCCCACCAGGGTGATGCCGATCTGGACGGTCGACAGAAAACGCGTCGGATCCTCGGCCAGCCGCAGGGCCGCCGCGGCCGAGCGGTCGCCGGCGGCGGCCCGCTCGATCAGTCTCGGCCGGCGTGCCGAGACCAATGCCATCTCCGACATGGCGAAAACGGCATTGAGCAGGATCAGTCCGCAAACGATGAGGATTTCCACGATCACGGCCGGTGCGCGGCCTCACGCGGCGTTGCCGGCCGGATTGCTGCCGCCTTCCGGTTCCGGCGGTTGCGGGCCATGATGTTCAGCCCCTCGACCAGTGCCGAGAAGGCGATGGCAAAATACAGATAGCCCTTTGGAATGTGAAAATGCAGCCCGTCGGCAATCAGCGCCACGCCGACCAGCAGCAGGAACGACAGGCACAGCATCTTGACCGACTGGTGGCGGTCGACGAAGCGTCCCACCGGTGCTGCGGCGGCAATCATCACGATCATGGCGGCGATCACCGCCGCCACCATCACCGGCAGATGCTGCGACATGCCGATGGCAGTGATCACACTGTCGAGCGAGAACACGATATCGAGCAGCGCGATCTGGGCGACAGCGGCCCCGAAGCCCAGAAACACCGTCTTGGTGGTCGCGGCATGATCTTCCGCGCCATCGACCGTGTGGTGGATCTCGGTCGTGGCTTTGGCGAGCAGGAACAGGCCGCCGCCGATCAGGATGACATCGCGCCACGACAGCACGAAATCGAAGATCTCGACCAGCGGCGCCGTCAACCCCGCCACCCACGAAATGGCGGCCAGCAGCAACAGCCGGGTGACCAGCGCCAGCGCCAGGCCGACACGGCGGGCAGCGTCACGGCGTTCCGGGGCCACCCGCCCGGCAATGATCTGCACGAACAGCAGGTTGTCGATGCCGAGCACGATTTCGAGCAGGGCCAGGGTCAGAAAGCTGACGATCACCTGGGGATCGGTGAGCAGATCCAGCATGAATGGCGGGCCTTCCTGAGCAATGGGTATGCGTGCGACGACGTGAACAAGGGAAACACAGGATAACCCGGGCGCGCGCCCGGTATGTGCAGCCATTCGCGGCACGGCTGTCGAATTTCGGTGTCATGACCCGAAAGTCACAGTGGGTATGGTCATCCCTCGCCGGCGGCGGAAAGCGGCGCCACCATGCCATTGGCCGCCGCATCCGACAGCGTGGCCTCAAGACCCTCGACCAGACTGGCCAGCAGCCAGAACAGGCGCTCGCACAGATTGGTCGCATTCAGAAGTCGGGCACGATCGGCCGGCGGCATCTCCGCCTCGGCCGACAGATACTGCCGTCGCAGCCGCGTCATGATTTCGCCCCGGTCGCCGGCCACGGCGGCGAGCATGGCGCGCTCGTCGGCGTCCCCGCTGCGCGCCGCGGCACCAAGGGTCATCATGACCGCGTCGACACCATGCATGATGGCCATGGATACCCGGCCAATGGCGTCGGGGCGATCCATCTGGTCGACCAGAAGATCGACCAGATCGCCGAGCGTGCCCACCACCGCATCCAGACGGCGCTGGCCGGCGACGGCGACGTTCAGCCGCTCATATCCGCCCGGCGACAGCCGGCCGCCGGCAATCTCGGTGAGATACATGTCGATGCGGACCATGAGCTGCCGCAAGCCGTCCTGACGAAGTGCGATGACCCGGCGGCGCTGCGCCAGAGCCCCGTCCCGGGTGAGCACCGCGGTGAGATGCTCGACCTGCCCGATCAGGCGGCGCTGTTCAAGGATCGCCAGGTCCAGCGCACCTTCCGGATCACCGAGCGCCAGATCGTCCAGAAACACCGGCTGCGCGTCCGACTCGATCGCCGTCGACGGCCACAGCCGGGCGAGCGTGTCCGAAATCCGACCAAGGAAGAGCATCGAACTGCCGGCGCCAAGCAGGTTGAACAGCAGATATGACCATGCGACGCCACGGCCGGGATCCTGGGTCATCGTCGTGATCAGCGCCGCAGGCCCCAGGGGGAGCGATGCCACCCGCTCGATCATCAGCAGCGGTATCACCACGGCGGTGCCGACCAGTCCGAGCGATACCTGGAAGGCCGCCATCTGGCGCGCCCGGCCGGTCAGATGGCGGCTGAGCAGAAACATGTTCAGGCCGTTGCCGAGATTGGCACCGAAGGCCACCAGCATCGCCTGTTCGATGCCGAACAACCCGGCGCCGGCGAGTGTGACGCCCAGCATCCCCACCGCCGTGGCCGATTGAAGCAGCACGACCAGCCCCACCGATAGGCCGAAGATCAGGACATCATGGCGGCCGGCGATCACCAGCAGATCGGTGACGATCGCCACCTCCGCCATCGGCGCGACCGCGTGGCGCAACAGCCCCAGGCCATAGATGAGCAATGCGCCGCCCACCACCGCCGCCATCGGGTTGCGCAGCGCCGGGCTGGTCGCCCGCGCATAGGCGATGCCCGAGATGCCAAGGATCGCCAGAACCAGGGGTTGCATGTCGAACGAGGCGACGAATAGCAGACCGCAGACGCCGACATTGGTGCCAGACAACACGATCATCGCTCGCCGCAGGCGGATAAGACCGGCCTTGATCAGGCCGACCATCAGAAACGTGGTGACCTGTGTCGACTGGGTGACCGCCGCAATGCCGACACCGATGCCGAAGGCGCGGCCGGCATGATGGGTGTGACGGACCACAAAGGCACGCGCCCGCCGTCCCGTCAGCCGGGTCAGCGCATCGTTCAGAAAGCGCCCACCCAGGAAAAAAAGCCCCAGCCCAGCGGCCATCATGGTCAGTTCCGTCAGCATCCGGCGGCTTCTTCAGTTGTGATCACCGGCCAGGGGGCATCGGTTGTCGGCGCCGACCTTGCCCAATCCGGCCCCCTCTGACAATGCTGCATCTGCGAATGACGCCCCCGCTTACAACCGGCTGACAAAACCCTTGGGCAAACTCCGTTCACCTGATATGGAATCCGGAACGGGTTTCGGGCTGGGGAGCGCAATCCGGTGACGACTGGCAGCCGCGATGCGGTTTCAGCGATCCATGGCGCCCCCGCCCCTCGACGGATATGTGACGGGAGCCAAGATGCAGATCGAGCGTCAGTCCACGGGAACGGTTGTCATTCTAGGGCCCAAAGGCCGCCTGGACGGGACCAGCTGCCCGGCCTTCGAGGCCGAGGTGCTCGATGCGCTCGACGCCGCGTCGGGCCGTCTCGCGGTCGATCTCGCCGGGCTCGACTATATCAGCAGTGCCGGCCTGCGCGTGCTGCTGATCGCCGCCAAGCGCTCCAAGGCAAGCGGCGGCAAGGTGGTGCTGTCGGGCATGCGGCCGGAAATCCGCGAAGTCTTTGACATCAGCGGCTTCAGTGCCATTTTCGCGATCTTCGCGACCCGCGACGAGGCGGTGGCGACCTTCGGCTGATCAGTCGCCGGCCCATCGCATCAGGCGCGACCGCCACTGGACCCAGGGAACGGCCCGATGACCGCTGCAACCCAGATGGCCCTGGCGGCCGACCTGAGCGAACTGACCCGTCTCGCCGACAGGATCGAAGAGTTCTGTGCGGCCAATGAGGTGCCGCCGGCGGTGGCCTATCAACTGACCCTGGCCGCTGACGAGCTGATCACCAATGTCATCAGCTATGGCTTTCCCGACGGAGCGCCAGGCCTGCCGATTTCCGTGTCGCTGTCGGCCGGTGCCCCCGGCAGGGCCGAGGTCAGCGTGGTGATCAGCGACAACGGCCCCGCTTTCGATCCGTTCGCCGAGGCACCGCCGCCGGTTCTGGAGGGCGATATCGACGATCGGCCGATCGGCGGCCTGGGCGTGCATCTGGTCCGCACCATGATGGATGACGTGAGTTATGCCCGCGAGGCCGGCCGTAATGTCGTGACCCTGCGCAAGCGCATCACCGCGGCCGGCTGATCGGCCACCGGTTTCACGACGCGGACGGAACCGCCGCCGGCTCGACCACGGCCCATTCCGGCCTGTCGCTCGAAACAGCGCCCGGAACGCCGCATGCCTGCGCAGCACAGTTGTTCTCTGCCGAAAAGATGGGCAGGATTCAGTCAGGGGGCGGCCGGCATCGGCGGAAATGCTGGCCGAGAGATCGATGGCATGACATTTGCTGGTCTGCCGGTCGATGATCAACACGGCGGAGGATGCGCTCTTGAGCGATGCGACTGACACCCGGATCTTCGACGAAATGAGCGGCTGGGCCGGCACGGACCCCGACGCATTGCGCGCCGCCTATGCAGGGATCAGGGAATGGCTGGCACAAACGCCCCATGACCGCCTGCACCTGAAGCGCCGCGAGGCCGAGGTTCTGTTCAGGCGTATCGGGATCACCTTCGCGGTCTATGGCGAGGGCGGCGATCCGGAACGCATCCTGCCCTTCGATCTCGTGCCCCGGATCGTGACCGCCGACGAATGGTCGACGCTGTCCCGGGGGCTGGCCCAGCGGGTGCGGGCGCTGAACGCCTTTCTCACCGACATCTATCACGCTCAGGACATTCTGAAGGCGGGTGTAATTCCGTCGGATCTGGTGCTGCGCAATGTGGGTTATCTGCCGCAGATGCAGGGCCTGCATGTGCCAGGCAATGTCTATACCCACATCGCCGGCATCGATCTGGTCCGCACCGACGAGAATGATTTCTTCGTGCTGGAAGACAATGTCCGCACGCCCTCGGGCGTGTCGTACATGCTGGAAAACCGCGACGTGATGATGCGGCTGTTCCCCGACCTGCTGTCGGCGCATCAGGTGCGGCCGGTCGACCATTACCCGTCGAGCCTGCGCGACACGCTGTGCTCGGTGGCGCCGCCCAACATGGCGGGCGCGCAGCCGACCGTGGTGCTGCTGACACCCGGCATCTATAACAGCGCCTATTACGAACACACCTTCCTGGCCGATCAGATGGGCGTGGAACTGGTGGAAGGCCAGGATCTGTTCGTGGCTGAGAACAAGGTGTTCATGCGGACCACCGAGGGGCCAAAACGGGTCGACATCATCTATCGCCGGCTTGACGACGACTTCCTCGACCCGCTGGTCTTCCGGCCCGACAGCACGCTGGGCGTGCCCGGGCTGATCGACGCCTATCGCGCCGGCAATGTGACGCTGGCCAACGCGGTCGGTGCCGGCATCGCCGACGACAAGATGATCTATACCTTCGTTCCCGCCATGATCCGGTTCTATCTGGGCGAGGAGCCGCTGCTGAACAACGTGCCGACCCGCTGGTGCGGCCGGCGCGACGATTGCCAATACGTTCTGGAGCATCTGGGTGAGCTGGTGGTGAAGGAGGTTCGCGGTTCGGGCGGCTATGGCATGCTGGTCGGGCCGAAATCGACCCGCGCCGAACAGGCCGCCTATGCCGAGCGGATCAAGGCCAATCCAGGCGACTTCATCGCCCAGCCGACCCTGGCTCTGTCCACCTGCCCGACCCTGGTGGATGAAGGCGTGGCACCGCGCCATGTGGATCTGCGCCCCTTCCTGCTGGTCGGCAGCAATGGCGTGTCGATGGTGCCCGGCGGCCTGACGCGGGTGGCCCTGCGGGAAGGTTCGCTGGTGGTCAATTCCAGCCAGGGTGGCGGCACCAAGGACACCTGGGTGCTGAACCACTGACCGGGCGGATGCGCGGCCATCCGCGCCACCTGCCGCATGCCGGGCCCGCGTGCCGGGCCGACCGAAGTTCTTTCCGGGACGACCTTTGATGCTGAGCCGTACCGCCGACAACATCTACTGGCTTTCCCGAAATATGGAGCGGGCCGAAAATCTGGCCCGTATCCTGGAAGCCGCCCATCGCATGGCCCTGCTGCCGTCATCGGGTGATGGCGGCTATGACGAGTGGCCATCAGCCCTGATCAGTGCCGGCGTCTTCGCCAGTTTCGTGGCCAGGCATGGGTCCGACGGCGTCGATCAGGCCCGCGTGGTCGACTATATCGCCTTCGACCGTGAGAACCCGTCGAGCATCCGCAGTTGCATCGAGACCGCACGCCGCAATGCCCGGTCGGTGCGCACGGCGCTGACCACCGAGATGTGGGAGAGCATAAACAGCACCTGGATGGAGCTGAACAAGATCAATCCAGCCGATATTTCAGGCACGTCGCTGCGCGACTTCCTGGATTGGATCAAGGAACGGGTGACCCTGTTCCGCGGCAGCGCCTATGGCACGATGATCCGCGACGACGCCTTCTCATTCATGCGGCTGGGCACTTATGTCGAGCGGGGTGACAATACCGCCCGCATCCTGGATGTGAAATACAACATCCTGCTGCCGCCAGAGGAAGCCGTCGGCGGCGCGGTCGACGAATATCAGTGGATGTCGATTCTACGGGCGGTATCGGCCAACCGGTCGTTCCACTGGCTGTATCGCACCAATGTCCGGCCCTGGCTGGTGGCGGAGTTCCTGATCCTGCGCCCCGAAATGCCGCGGTCGCTGATCGCCTGCGTGCGCGAGGTGGATCATCAGCTGGACCAGTTGGCGAAACTGTATGGACGTCGGGCGGAATGTCATCGCCTGGCCGGCCAGTTGCACGCGCAGCTGACCTATGGCCGCACCGAAGACATCTTCCAGGCGGGCTTGCACGAGTTCCTGACAGACTTCATCATGCGCAATGCACGATTGGGCGACGAGATTCAGCGCTGCTATCTGTCGTGAACGGGTTTCACGATGCTCTGAGGTAACCCCATGCGCCTGACCGTCGAGCACCAGACCATCTATACCTATGGCCGGCCCGCCCGCTATGCCATCCAGGCCCTGCGGCTGACCCCGCCCGACATCGATGCCCAGCGCGTGGTGTCGTGGCGGATCGATGTGGAGCCGGCGGCGCACATGGTGGTGATGGTCGACGGCTTCGGCAACCGGGTCCATCAGCTGAGCCTGGATCGCGAGCATAACCGTCTGGCGGTCACGGTTCGCGGTGTGGTCAACACGCGCGACACGGCCGGCATCGTCGGCTCCGACCTGCCCGATCGGCTGTTGCCGGCCGTGTTCCTGCGCGAGACACCGCTCACCACGTGCAGCGGCGCCGTCCAGGCCTTCGCCGATGACATCGCCCCGATCCTGGATGCCGACGGCCCGGTTGCCGCGATGCATGCGGTGATGAAGGAAACCGCCCGCCGGGTGGCCTATGTCAAGGGTGCCACCGATGCACGGACCACCGCGGCACAGGCGCTCGATCATGGCCGCGGCGTCTGCCAGGATCATGCACACGTGTTCATCGCCGTGGTCCGTGCCCTCGGCCTGCCGGCCCGTTATGTCAGCGGTTATCTGTCGCCTTACGAAGATGACAATGCCGCCGGTCCCGGCGGAGAAGCCAGCCATGCCTGGGCGGAAGCCTGGCTGACCGGGCTGGGCTGGGTGGGGTTCGACCCCAGCAACGGCATCAGCCCGACCGGTTCATACATCCGGCTGGCCCACGGCCTCGATTACCTGGATGCAGCACCCGTGCGCGGCATCCGTGTCAGCGGCGACCAGGAACAGCTGGCCGTCCGCGTCCACGTCACAGAACAGGCACAGCAGTGAAGCCGCCGCGGCCGCGGCCCCCCATGAGCCAGCCTTTCGACAGCGCCCCTGTAAGACGGATTCCCAAACCCATGACATACTGCGTCGGATTGAAGATGCGTGCCGGGTTGGTCATGCTGGCTGACACCCGTACGAACGCCGGCGTCGATAATATTTCGACCTATCGCAAAACCACCCTGTGGGGCCGGCCGGGCAAATCGGTGCTCTGCCTGACCGCGGCCGGCAATCTGGCGCTGACCCAGGCGGTGGTGAACCGGCTGCGGCGCGGCCTGGAAGATGGCCGGCACCTGGACGATGCCACCGACATGGTGACTGCCGCCGAAATCGTGGGCGAGTCGATCCGCGCCGTCCATCGCGCCGACGGCCCGGCATTGGAGGCCCATGACACGGCCTTCAACGTCACATTCCTGCTGGGCGGCCAGATGCGCGGCGAGAGCGTGCGGCTGTTCCAGATCTATTCGGCCGGCAATTTCATCGAGGCGATGAGCGATACCCATTATCTTCAGATCGGCGAGCACAAATACGGCAAGCCGATCCTGGACCGGGTCATGGGGCCGGATACGCGTATTCACGATGCGATCAAGCTGGCGATGATTTCGATGGACAGCACATTGCGCAGTAATCTGTCGGTGGGCATGCCGATCGACCTGACGGTGATCCGCGCCGATACCTTCGAATACGATCTGGAGCGACGGATCGACGAAACCGACCCCTATTTTCTGACCATCCGCCAGCGCTGGTCTGAAGCTCTGCGCGCGGCCTATCTGGATCTGCCCGATCCCGAATGGTGACCGAAGTACCCCGATCCGGCCCCTCGTCAACAGAAAGCCCCGGACCTGATAGCCAGATCCGGGGCTTTCCGCGTGTCGGTCATGGCCATCGCCCGCAAGCGACGGCCGGGATCAGCGACGGGTGATGATCCACACGGCATGGATAATACCGGGCAGCCAGCCAAGCAGTGTCAGCAGAATGTTGATCCAGAAATGCTTGGTCAGGCCAACTTCCAGCAACACGCCCAGTGGCGGCAGGATCACCGCCACAATGATTCTGAACAGATCTCCGAGAAAACTGTCCTGACGTCCCTCCATGGATAACCTCCGTACTGATGGCCGTTTCACCTCGGGCGGGTGATCGCGGCCTGATGCCAGGGGCCTCGTGTCATACGAAACCACAGGGCTATATGTAGGAAAGGCGGCGGGCCGCGTCGACCTCACCGCCCGTGATGTTTCTACGACGACGCCGCGGCCGCGGCGTCATCAACCGGGTCAGTCGCCGATATCGATGTCGTCCTTGTCGGTCAGGGCACCGGTCGCACCACCGGCGACACCACCGAGCAACGCACCGCCCAGAACGTCGCCACCGGTCGCCGCACCCACGGCCGCACCGGCGCCGGCGCCGATGCCGGCACCTGTCAGCCCGCGGCGTTCCGGTGAGTTGCCGCACGCGGCCAGGGCAAGCGCTGCGACGCAGACTGTGACCGCGGCGAGGGTCTTGGTCTTGAGCTTCATGGCGGACATGGATCGGTGCTCCTCAAGCTGGGGACCGTCGCCGCGCTTCCTGCCGTTGACGTTCAGGGATGCAAGAGCGGCCGACGCCGTATGGCGCCCGGGGGTGCGACGATCAGAGGCGCGGTTTGGTCCGCGCCATCGACATGCCAACAACATAGGGCGAACAGTCCGGCTTGGCGTGAAGCAAAGATAGGACGCCTGTGAGCATGAAGCCCGATGCCGCAGATGATATAGGTCGATGTCCAGTCATACCATTGACACAGATAATTTGGCTTTTCATGGACACACGACCTAGGATGAACAGCTCACCGGAAACGACGCTTTGACAAAGGATTTGGCGCCCCGATGAAACCTGAAGGCATTTTCTTCGGCGTGGACGATCAGCCGCCACTGGGCACCCGGATCGGCTGCGCGCTCCAGCATGTCAGCCTTCAGGCCGTGGGTCTGGTTTTCCCAATTCTGGTCGTCGCCGCGTCGGACCGCCCCGATCTTCTGGCGACGGTGGTCGCCGTGTCTCTGGCCGCTCTGGGTATCGGATCGATCCTGCAGAGCCTGCGCGGCCGGATGGGCATCGGCTCGGGCTATCTGATCCCCTGCACCTTTACCGCCGCCTATCTGCCGGCCAGCCTCGCCGCCGCAGAACTGGGCGGGTTGGGACTGGTGCTGGGCATGACCATTTTCGCGGGCTGTGTGACCCTGTTGCTGTCGCGCGCCGTGCATCGCCTGCGCGCCTTCCTGCCCAGCGAAATCGCGGGCTTCGTGGTGGTGATGATCGGCATCATTCTTGGCGAACTGGGGGTGGCGCAGCTGTTCGGCGCCCTGCCCTATGACGCCCCGGCGGTCCGGGGGCTGGCGATCGAACACCTGGCCGGGGTCGCGACGCTGTGTATCACGATCGGGCTGAACATCTGGGCCCGTGGCCCGTTCCGGATGTTCTGCGCGCTGATCGGCATCGTGACCGGCTATGCGCTGGTCGCGATCCTGGCGCCCGAGGCTCTGGGCCGCAGCACCGCCATCACCGCCACGCCCTTCTGGCAGTTGAGCTGGCCGGTCGCCGCGCCGCGCTTCGATCTGCTGATGGTGGTGCCGTTCACCATCGGTGCGATCGCCTGCATGCTGCGGGCAACCGGCGACATCATCACCGCCCAGAAGATCAATGCCACCGACTGGGTGCGCCCGAACACCACATCGATCCGGTCGGGTATCGTCGCCGACGGTATCGGAACGATCATTGCCGGCCTGATCGGCACCGTGGGGCTGAATACCTATTCGGCATCGATCGGGGTGTCGCGCGCGACCGGCGTCACCGCCCGCAGCGTCGGCACGGCCACCGGCATCACGCTGATCATTCTGGCGCTGGTGCCCGGCGTGCCGCAGCTGATTGCGGCCATGCCGGCACCCGTGATGGGCGGCGCACTGATCTTCGCCTCGGCCTTCATCATCCTCAGCGGCATCCAGATCATCACCCAGCGCATGCTCGACAGCCGGCGGATCATCACCCTGGGCATCGGGCTGGTCATGGCGCTGGCCCATGATATCCATCCGCACATCTTCGACGACGTCCCCGCCGTCGTGCAGCCCCTGCTGTCGTCATCGCTGGTGGTGGGCGTGCTGACGGTGCTGGCACTGAACGCGCTGTTCCGCATCGGCGTCCGCCGCAGCGCCGTTCTGGACATCACCACGACGCCACCGGCCAGCACGACCGCGGCCGGTGCGCCCGGTTCTGGCACCGCCATCGACATGGCCGACCGCCTGCAGACGTTCATGGAACAACAGGGCGGCAGCTGGGGCGCCCGGCGCGACGTGGTGCACCGTGCCACCTCGGCATTGATGGAAACACTGGAACTGATGCCCGAGCTGACCCATGGCGCCGGCCCGGACAAGGCGCCCGCACGATTGCGGCTCAGCTTCGACGAGTTCAACCTGGATGCGGTTCTGTCATGGCAGGGGCGACCGTTCACGGCGGCGTCCGGCATCGATCCGCTCAGCGCCGCCGAAGCCGGCGATCACGCGGCGCTGGCCCGCGCGCTGATCCAGCGCTATGCCGACAAGCTGACCATCACAGAAGACAATGGCTGGCAGGTTCTGAGCCTGCACTTCGCCCATTGACGAGAACGCCCCGGGCCGGCAACCCGGCCTGGGGCGCAATACGCTGCATTCCGGATGATAAAGGAACCCCGATCAGTCGGCGGTGATGCGATACCCGACGCCAGGCTCGGTCCGGATCAGGTCGAGTTCGCCGGTGCCACGGTCGAGCTTGCGGCGCAGGCGGCTGATCAGCGTGACCACTGTGCGGTCGCTGACGGCATCGGCACGCTTCGACACCACTTCCAGAAGATATTCCCGCGTCACCGCCCGGCCGCCCGCCTGAACGATGGCCGCCAGCAGATCGAATTCACCACGGGTCAGGCGCACGACCTCTCCCGACGGATCGCTGATTTCCCGCCGGGTCAGATCGATGGTCCAGCCACGGACATGGCGGACATCGGCACCGATCGATTCCGGCATCATCCGGCGGCGGCGCTGGACCGCCCGCACCCGTGCGGCAAGTTCCCGCAAGCTGAAGGGTCGCACCAGGAAGTCGTCAGCACCCATGTCGAGCGCGATCACCCGCTCGACCTCGTCGTCACGCTTGCTGACCAAGACCAGGGCCGGCTGTCCCTGCGACAAGATGCGCCGCCCGAGAGCAAGCCCGTCGACCGTGCGGCCATCGCAGTCGAGCACCACCAGATCGACCGGCCGTTCGACAAGCAGGTCGACGGAACCCCCAGTGGCAATCAAGGCCGTCGTAATGAAACCGGAGGTTTTGAGATGGTCCGATATCCTGCGGGCTTCGCCAATGTCTTCCGACAAGACGGCAACACGGTCTCTGGGTTCAGGCGGCATTGCCACCCCATTCTGCCGCAGAGCCACGCCTCTGCCCCCGATCCACTCCGGACGGCGGTTAACTCCGCCGGCCCTACCCTTGGAATGCTTGTTACATCGCCTTATATACCGATTGCCAACTGGTTGCATCCTGAAAAGGTGGTGCTCTGTTCAGGGTATTGCCTTCGTCGGCTGGAGCGGCAGCGCCACCCCGCGGCAATCATACGAGACGCTTTGTCACAGGCCGGTCCGGCTTGCATTCCGCCCCCCCTGCGTAAATATATCGGATGCCTCATAAACGACCATTGACCGCAGCCGTGCCGGCAATTACCAAACACCCGGCGGATGTCGTTGAATGGCTGTGCGAGTGGGCCATTCCGCACGCTGAGGGCCCATGGCGACGAGATGATGAGCGATAAGGGTACAGCTTCAAACCAACGGGTGACTGACGAATTGCGCAAGCGTATCGGCGAGATCATCGACCATGCGTGGCGGGATGCGGATTTCCGTGCCTTGTGCCAGGCCGATCCGCGCCGTGCCCTTGCAGCCCACGGAGTTGAGGTGCCGGAGAATCTGACTCTGGTGGTGGTGGAAAACACCCCCGATCAGGTTCACCTCGTCATCCCGCCCGCGGCGCAGGCAGCGCATGACGACGGCGCGCTGGCGGATGACGCGTTGGAACAGGTGGCGGGCGGTACCGGCGGACAGCCCGCCGTCAGCGATAACGGCCTGCTGATCCTGGGCTCTTCCGGCCTGACTCTTGGCCCATCGACCCTTGGCCCATCGGGAGGACGTTGAACCAATGGCTGATGTCACCCAGCGTCTCGCCGACCTGCTGCGCCAGGCCGCATCCGATGCCGACCTGCGCGCGCGGCTGCGTCACGACCCGCTGGCGGCCCTTGCCGATGCCGGGCTGGACGTTCCAGAGGGATGCGAGGTGACCGTGCTGGAAGACCGGGCCGAGTTGATGCATCTGGTGCTGCCGTCGCCGCTGATGGCCTATGATGATATCGATGAGGGCAATGCCGGCGAGGATATCGTGACCGTGGGCAAGGCCGCCTTCGCATCGGGGCTGTTTCCGCGCGCCGATCCGGTCAGATGACCCGCGCGCAGATGCTGATGGCCCTGGCGCTGACGGCCGCCGGTGCCGGTGGTGCCAGGGCGCAGGAGGAATATGGATCCACCCGCGACGCCGAGGCACGCGCCGCCCGCGCGGCTGCGGCCGAGGATGGCGTGGCGGTGGCCGCCATGGGCGCCACTTTCTGCGACGTCTATCCCGATATCCGGGGCGGCGGCCTGCCCGGCCCTGAACCGCGCATGCGGCTGGAACCGCTGCTGACGCTCGCCTTCGACGGCGCGCTGGACGCGGCCGGCCATCTGCGTGACCGGGCGATCAGGCATGCCCCTGGTGACAAACCGCCTTTCGTGGATGGCGATCTGTTCTCAAGCCTGTTCGAAGGCGCCACCGACTGTCAGGCGGGTGCCGTAACGCTGGGTCGGCACACGGCCGGCGTGGTCCTGCATTATCGCTATGCCCAGGGCACCACACAGACCGGCTGGACCGATCGTCTGACCCTGCTGCGCACCGACGACGGCTGGCGGATCGATGACGTGGTCTATGGCGGCACCTGGGATTTCGCCAGCCGCGGCAGCCTGCGGAGCGCGATCGAGGCCGCCGCCGCCGAGGATGCCGGCCTGACGCCGCCTGACTGACGCCGCCTGACTGACGCCGCCCGCCTGAGGCCACCCACCTGACCGCCGGATCGGCGCCACACGGCCATGCGGCCGGGCGTCAGAGCAACTGCCGGCGGGCAAGGGCAGCGAACTCGCCATCCATGTCCATCAGGCTGCGATAGTCGCCCTGTTCGATCAGCCGGCCGTTCTTCATCACATGGATGCGGTGGGCATCCTGGATGGTCGACAGCCGGTGAGCGACGACGATCCGGGTCATGTTCAGCTTCGAAATGCTCTCGTTGACGATCGCCTGGGTGCGGTTGTCGAGCGCGCTGGTCGCCTCGTCCAGGATCAGGATCCGCGGGCGGTGGACCAGGGCGCGGGCGATCATCAGCCGCTGACGCTGACCGCCCGACAAGGCGCTGCCGCCTTCGGACAGCATGGTGTGCATGCCCATCGGCAGTGCGCGGATATCGTCTTCCAGGCCGGCGAGCCGTGCCGCGGCCCAGGCGTCGTCATGGGTCAGCGGCCACGATCCCACGATATTGTCGAAGATGCTGCCGGCCATCAGCCGGCCGTTCTGCAACACCACACCGAACTGCCGGCGCACGGCGGTCAGGTCCAGCCCCGCCAGGTCCATGCCGTCGAAATAGACGCCGCCCGCCTGCGGCTGTTCGAACCCCAGCAGCAGGCGCAGCAGGGTCGATTTGCCCGATCCGCTTTCCCCCACAAAGGCGACATAGCCGCCGGCCTCGATGGTCAGCGACAGGTCCGACAGCACCGGCGGCGCGTCCGGGTCGTAATGAAAGGTCAGGCGGGAAAACTCGATTCGGCCGGTGATGTCGCCGGGATCGGCCCGATCGGGGGTCACTTCCGGCTCTTCCTGAAGCAGAGGCGCCACCCGTTCATACAGCGGCACCACGGCCAGCAGCACGCCCGCCGTGGTGATCAGCGAGGCCAGGGCGGTCGAGAACTGTGCGAAGGCGGCCGTGAAGGCCATGAAATCGCCGATGCCAAAGGCGTCCGCGCCCGGCCCGCCCACCAGCAGCACCGCCACACCCATATAGATGACCAGCATCGCCGCCACGGGGAAGAATTCGGCCAGCGATGCCTGAAGCGCGCTGTTCAGCCGCACCCGATAGGTCAGTCGCTTCTTTTCGGCGAAGGCGCCGGCCCAGCGGCTGAAAGCGCGTGGCTCGCTGGCCGAGATCCGGATCTTGGACAGGCCGGTGAGCAACTGGAAGACCAGCCCCTCGATCCGCCCGCCCAGGCTCATCAGCGCGCGTTGATCGGGCAACTGGCGGCGCAGCAGCAGCGCGGTCACCAGCACCTGCACCAGCACCACCCCCAATGCGACGATGGCGAGTTTCCAGCTGTACCAGAACAGCAGCGCCAGACTGGCCACCGAAAACACCGCATCCAGCCCGACCTGCAGGGCCGAACCGGTGAGCAATTCGCGGATCGCCGACACGCTGTTGGCGCGGTCGGCCAGATCGCCGCCGCTATACCGCCGGAAAAACGGCGCCGGCAGGGCCAGAAGCCGGTCCCAGACCGCCGACTGCACCGCACTGTCCATATTGGCCTGGATCCGCAACAAGGCGATGCCGCGGACCAGCGCGAAAGTGAGGATGCCAAGCGCGCCGCCAAGCAATGCCAGCACCACCCAGAGATGGGTGACGACATCGGCGCGCGGAATGACGGTCGAGAACAAGGCCCCGCTGGCGATCGGGGTCAACAGCCCGATCAGCCCGGCCAACAGGCCGGTGGTCACCACCGTCGACACATCGTCCTCCAGCCCCTTCAGGCCGAAGCGCCAGACCTCGGATACAGACATCCGCCGGGCAGGGAACGGCCGATAGAGCATCCAGCCCTCGCCCGTCAGCCCGTCGGCGATCGCGGCCGTGACCAGCCGGCCGGTGCTGCCCGGCGGGTCTTGTGCCGGGTCGACCAGCCGCCAGCGCCGCCGGCCATCGGGCAGCACAGCCACCGGCCGGCCCTGCTCATGACCCCGCCCGATCTGTTCGTCGGTGCCCGGTTCGCCGACGAAGGCAACGAACGCGGCGCCAGGCGCCTGCCACCATGCGCCCGACAGGGTGATGCGGCGGCAGCGCAGCCGCAGGCTCTGCGCCACGTCGATCACCCTCTGGCCGCGCGGCCGTGCGCCCCGGGTGGTGGGATCGATGCCGGTCGCGCGTGCCACCAGATCAACCGCCATCACCAGCGGCGTCGCCCCGTCTTCGGCCGCGCCGAATGCCGGTGCCCCCGGCGGATCGAGCAGGCGGCCGATGCGGCCGAGCGCGCCCTCGAAACGCCGCCGGCTGGCGTCGCGTCGGGCTTCCAGCCGGCCGCTGCCGCTATCGGCCACCCGCGACAGCCGCAGGGCCAGGGCGATCAGCACCATCCGGTGAAACTGCGCGAGGCCTTCCCAGGCCGATCCCCGGAAGACCGCGGTGGGTGTGTAGGCCGGCGACAGGATCACCTGCTCGACCGTCTCCACCCACAACTGGCGGGCGATCGGTACCGGCGGATCGTTGCGGCCGAACTCCAGCGCCGGCAGGCCCATCAGCCGCAATCGGCCGCTATTGCTCTGCACCCAGATCACGTCTTCGGGCTGGGGCCCCAGAATCCGGCCTTCCGGGACATCCTGGCCGGGCTCGGCCTCCAGCAGGTCGGCGGCCCGGGCACCGGCGCCGGGCAGCGCCACCTCGGCCATATGGGCGATCCACCGGTCCAGCCAGTCGACCACGATCAGATCCAGATCGCCATCCTCAAGATCGGCACGCCGCGCCTCGAACAGTTCGGTGCCCATCACCGCCACCGCCCGCAGGGTCAGCTCGGCGCCCTCATCGGTCGCGACCAGCGCGCCTCCGGCCGGCACCCGTCCCGGCGAGAACACCAGTTCGCCCGCCGGCACCCGGCAGACATGCTGGCCGACGCCGATCACCTCGCCGTCGCGCACCGGCACGGCATACAGGTCGACCGCGCCTTCCAGCACCAGCCAGATCAGATCGGGCCGGTCGAGCAGGAACGGGTTGTGATAGCCGACCTGGCGCCGCACGCCGCTGATCTTGGCCAGCAGTTCGGCCTTGGCCTCGACCAGTGCCGGATCGATCGGCGGCAGGTCGTCGGCATCGGTCATGGCGACCGGCGGGCTCATGCGTCCACCGCCGTCTGTTCCGACCGGATCAGCCGGGCATAGGGGCCGTCGTCGCGGATCATGTCTTCGTGCCGGCCGCGCTGAACGATGCGGCCACGCTCCAGCACGATGATCTCGTCACAGTCGCGAATGGTCGACAGACGATGGGCGACGATCAGGCAGGTGCAGCCCCGATGACGCAGATGCTCGTCGATCTGCTTCTCGATCTGGGTATCCAGCGCGCTGGTGGCTTCATCCAGGATCAGCACCGCCGGATCGTTGACCAGGGCGCGGGCGATCTCCAGCCGCTGACGCTGGCCGCCGCTGAAATTCACCCCGTTCTCGGCGACCGGGCTGTCATAGCGGCCGGGACGCGCCTCGATCAGATCGAGCAGGGCGGCGTCGCGCAGCGCCCGGGTCACCGCCGCCTCGTCGATGGTATCGTCCCACATGGTGACGTTCTCGCGCACGCTGCCTTCGAACAGGAAGATATCCTGATCCACCGAGGCGATCGAGCCGGCAAAATAGGCATGGGGCAGAGCTTCGGCCGGCACGCCATCGAACAGCACCCGGCCGCTCCAGGGGCGATACAGACCGCAGACAATCCGGGCCACTGTCGATTTGCCGCTGCCCGATCCGCCGACCAGGGCCACACGCTGGCCGGGACGGATGGTCAGCGAGATGTCGTTCAGCAAGGGCGCCTCCGACCGGTTATAGCCGAAGGTCAGGTTCTCGATCCGCACCTCGCCGCGCAGCCGCCGCGGCAGCGGCCGGCCATCGGGACGGTCGATCGCGAGCACGCTGTCGGTGCTGGCAAGCGAGGGATCGACATCATAGCGCAGCACGTCGTCGATCCGCGCCACCTGGCCCTTGACGCCATGCAGCTCGCCGCCGAACTGCATCAGACCTGCGACCGGTGCTGAGAAACTGGCCATAAGGGTCTGGAATGCAACCAGACCACCCACCGTGATCGCGCCCGACATCACCTCCAACCCGCCAATGCCTAGAACGACCGCGGCACTCAATGCCGCCATGAAGGCGGGCACCGCATTGACCCAGGCGGTGATCCGGCCGACCTGCTGAAGGGCGTTCAGATAGCGGGCATGCACGCCGGCCCAGCGGGCGAAGAAGTCGCTTTCACCGCCGCTGGCCTTCAGGGTCTCGACCATCTGAATGCCGCTCATCGAGGTGGCCGCAAGCGCCCCCTGCTCTCGCGCCAACCGGCGGCCGCCATCCTCCCGCGCGCGCTGGGCCAGTTTCAGCACCACAGCATTGGTCGCCGCCAGACCGATGCCGACGGCACCCAGCAGGGGCGAGTAGCTGAGCATCACCAGGCCATAGAAGCCCATGGTGATCAGACCCACCGCATTGACCGCCAACTGCCCCGACAGGATCTGCGCGATCCGATCGCCTGCGTCCACCCGCATGGCGACATCGCCATGATAACGTTGCGAGAAGAACGCCGCCGGCAGGCGAAGAACATGCCATAACAGCTTGGCGGAGCCCGCGATTGCAAGCTTCAACTCCAGCCGCGCCAGATAGCGCATCTGCGCCCAGGTCAGCGCGGCGCGGACCAGTGCCGTGATCCCCATGCCGATCAGCAGCGGTTTCAGCCAGTCCTGTTCATGGCCGATCAGCACCCCGTCGACGAACAGCTTCGAGAACACCGGCAGCGCCAGACCGGGCAATACCAGCATCAGGGTGATCAGCAGCACCAGCGTCAGCGCCGGGCCGCTGCCCCGCAACCGTTCGGAAAACGCCGCCCACAGCCCCGGCGGCCGGCCGGCGCGCTTGAAGGCGGGGGTCGGCTTGAACACCAGACAGACGCCGGTGAAGCCCAGATCGAACTCCTCGATCGTCATCCGCCGCGGCCCCATGGCCGGATCGTTGATCCACACCCGGTCGGCCTTGGGATCGATGCCCTCCAGCACCACGAAATGATTGAAGTTCCAGAAGATGATCATCGGGAACGGCAGCGTGGTCACCGTCTCGGGTTCACGCCGGAAGCCCTTGGCTTCAAAGCCATATCGCCGGGCGGCCCTCAGCAGGTTGGCAGCCTTCGATCCATCGCGCGACACGCCGCATTCGCCGCGCAGCACTTCCAGCGGCAGCCACAATCCATGATGGGCCATCACCATCGCCAGTGCCGCCGCCCCGCATTCCGTGGCTTCCATCTGCAGGACGGTGGGCACACGGAACCGGCGTCCGCCCTTGGGAGCATTGGGCCGGATCAGGGGGTCGGTGACGGGCTGGGCGGCGGGGCCGGGTCCGGCGGTGGTGGTCAAAGCCCGGTCCATTCCTTGAGCAGCGGCACGACCATGTCGATCGGCCGGCTGGTCGAAGTTTCGACCTCGACGGTGGCAAGCGTGCCGCCGGACAGAACCAGATCAGCGCCCTTCGACGAGGTCCAACGATAGCCGGACAGCGCATCCGGATCGCGGTCCAGCCGGATCCGGGCCAGGAAGGGCGGTCCGGCGGTGACGAAGCTCTGTGCCAGCGACGGGTTGTCGACCACGGCACGGATGCCCTCCATCGATACCGGAAAATCGGAAATCGACACCACCTCGCCCTTCAGCGATCCGAAAGCCTCACGCGGGGCCGAAGACGGGTTGATCTGGGCCGGCATGCCCGGTTTCACCGATTTACCGTCCCGCGGGGCCACGAACAGCACTACTTCAAGGCTGTCGCCGCCGGTCTGAAGGGCCAGAATCGACTGGCCGGCGGTGACCCGCGCACCGGCAAGCTGCTTCAATTCGGTCACCCGCCCGGTTTCCGGCGCCAGCACCACGCCACCCCGGCTCGCCCGTGCCTGAAGTTCGCCGACACGGCGCCGGGCCTCGGCGATCTGGCCTTGCAACTCGTTGCGGCGGCGTTCGCCATCCAGCTGCGCATCCAGTTCCCGCGCCCGCAGATCGGCAGCGCCGGTCTCGATCTCGGCCAGATCCTGGCGGGCTGCGGCCACGTCGTCGCGCGCACGCGCCAGCGCGTCACGCGACGCCACGCTCTGCGGCGGCAGGGCCTCAAGATCAGCTAGCCGCTGTTCCTGATAGGTCAGACGAACCCGTGCCGCCGCGAGCCGGGTGCGCAGCGCCTCGGTTCGGGCGGCCATCGCCGCCTGCCGCAGCTCTGCCTCGCGCGCCAGATCGGCCGTCAGGCCGATGAGCGCCGCTTCACGCTCGGCCACCACCGCCTGCTGGTTCTGAAGCTGCAACGCCAGATCGGGATTGGCGATCCGGGCCACGGGCTGGCCCGCGGTCACCGCCCCGCCGATATCGACCAGCACCTCGGACAACACACCGTCGCCCTGCGCCACCGCATCCAGCAGCCGGCCACCTTCCGCGATCAGCAGGCCCTGGCCGGCGGTGCGGTTGGGGATCTGGCCCACCACCGACCAGACGACCACGCCGCACAGTGCCAGAGCCACGAACGCCGTCGCGGCCCAGCCGCGCGGCGTGGCGACCGTCAAGGCCTGATCAAGCTGTTCCGGGGACGACAGTCGCTCAAGCGCCGCCTTTCGGAAGATACCGCTGGCACTCATCTGATACGGACACAGCCTCTGATCGTCGGGAGCCCCGGAGCGGATGGCCGGCGGGGCGGATGCAGTGACGATACCCGCCACGCGGTATCGGCACTCGGAAAGAAGCTAGCGGCAACCGCCCGCCCCTGTCCATGGCGGCCGTCATCATGGCTGCAAAGATCGCATCCGGGCCGCGATCAGCCCGGCTTCCCGCCATCATCCGGCGCGGCGCCGCTGTCGGTGCCGGCGGTAAAGCCGTCCAGCCGACCGCGCGATCGCAAGACCAGCGGCAGTTGCGGCTGGTCACGCTCGGCCGCATAGTCGGCGATGCCACGCGCACCGCCGATCAGCCCCGCCGCCTTCAACTCGTCGAGACCCGGCAGATCGGCCAGCGATGCCAGATCGAAATGGTCCAGGAAATGCGGGGTCGTCACCCATTCCAGCGGCCGGCCGACCACCTGCCTGCGGCCGCGCGGCCGCACGAACCCCGCCTCCACCAGCAGGTCCAGCGTGCCCCGTGCCAGGGCGACGCCGCGGATATCCTCGATCTCGGCCCGGGTCGCCGGCTGGTGATAGGCAATAATCGCCAGCACCTCCAGCGCCGCACGACCCAGCCGGCGGGGCTCGATCACCCGCGCCTGAAGATGGGCTGCCAGATCGGGTGCGGTGCGGAACGCCCAGGCATCGTCGCGGCGCACCAGCTCGATGCCGCGGCCGGCATAATCGGCGGCCAGGTGTTGCAGCAGCATATCCACCGGTGCACCGGCCGGCAGATATTCGGCCAGACGGGCACGGGGCACCGGATCGGGGCTCGCGAACAGCACGGCCTCGATCACCCGCATGGCATGGCGGTGCCCCGACGCGTCATCACGACCCGGCGCGTCATCACAAGAAGCGTCATCGGCCATCATGGGTGGCTGGTCGTCAGTCATGCGGCCCCTCCCCATCGACAGGCGCGGATGTGGCATCACGGTCCGGGTGGATCATCAGCCGGGCCCCTGGCCGGGCCTGCGACATGGCGAGTTGGCCCTGCCGCGCCAGTTCCAGCACCGCCACGAAGCTGGCCGCCAGGGCCGCGCGGCGTTCCAGCCGGCGCACCCGGGCCGCTGCCGCCTGCCCCGCCGCAACCGTCAGTTCATCCGCCCCGTCATCACCCGCCGATGACGATGCGCCGGCCGATACCGGCAGGGCCGGAAGCAGGGCGATCAGCGGCACCCAGCGCCTTGGCAGGCCCGGCAGCATCGCCTGAAGCCGCTCGATCGCCTGATCGATGGTCATCAGCCGCGATGGCGTCACCGTCAGCACGCTGCGGAAGCGGCGCTCGGCGATGCGGGCATAGGCCGCGATCAGATCGCCCAACCCGTCGGTTGCCTGGCGCTGCACGATCCGGCCGGGCGTGTCGGCGCCACCGGTGGGAAAGCGGTCCAGCCACAGAAGCGGACGGCCGCGCAACGCCTCGCCCGCCCGCCGCATCGCCTCCAGCCGTCGCAGGCGCTGGGCCAGCGCCTGGGCCATCTCCTCGGCACTCGGCTCGTCCTCGTCGCCGGGGGCATTGGCATCGGGCAGCAGCAGCCGCGATTTCAGATAGGCCAGCCATGCGGCCATCACCAGATAATCGGCCGCCAGTTCCAGATGCATCCGGCGGGCGGCCGCGATGAAGCCCAGATACTGATCGGCCAGACGGGTGATCGAGATGCGGGCCAGATCGACCTTCTGGTCGCGGGCCAGCGACAGCAAAAGATCGATCGGCCCCTCAAAGCCGTCGAGGTCCAGCACCAGTTGCATCGGCCGTCCGGCGCCCGGCGCCGCAGTGTCGGCGATGCCTGGATCCGTCATCCCTCAGTCGCCGATCAACCCGCTCAGCGCCTTGCGGTCGGCGGCGGAATCGATGCGGGGCTGACGGCGCCTGGCCGACCAGGCCGCCGCGGCATCCAGCCGGCGCCGGGCCTCGACGGCGACCGGCGCCACGGCCTGAAGCACGGCACGGGTCTCGGCGGTGGCACCGCTGCAATGCAGAACCGCATCGCAGCCGGCGGTCAACGCCGCCACAGCGCGCGACGGCATGTCGCCATCCAGGGCATCCATGCAGACATCGTCCGACAGCAGCACGCCGTCGAAACCGATCTCGCCGCGGATGATCTGCGAGATGACCGCGGGTGACAGGGTCGCCGGCAGGTCTGGATCGATCGCCGGATAGGCGACATGGGCGGTCATCGCCCAGGGCAGCCGGTTCAAGGCCACGAAGGGCGCGAAATCGGCCGCCCGCAGATCGTCCAGCGACGCATCGACCACCGGCAGTTCCGCGTGGCTGTCGGCCGCCGCGCGTCCATGACCGGGGATGTGTTTCACCACCGGCTGCACGCCGGCCTCGCCCAATCCCGCAGCCATAGCGCCGGCCAGTGCCGCCACTTTGACCGGGTCGGTCCCATAGGCGCGGTCGCCGATCACCTCATGGGCGCCGGTGAAGCGGACATCGGCCACCGGCGCGCAATTGACGTCGATGCCAAGCGCCAGAAGATCGGCACCGATCAGCCGGCCCACCAGCCGTGCCGCGGTCAGCCCAGCCGCGGGATCCCTGCGGTGCAGATTGCCGATCGCCCCCGCCGGTGGCAGGGCATGCCAGAGCGGCGGCTTCAGCCGGCGGACCCGCCCACCTTCCTGATCGATCAGCACGGGCGCATAGGGATTGCCCACCGCGTCGCGGAATTCCGCGACCAGAGCCGCCACCTGTTCCGGCGTGTCGACATTGCGGGCGAACAGGATCAGCCCCAACGGCTGCTCGCCAGCGATCATCGCGCGCTCGTCAGCCGTCAGCCGGTGCCCCTGGCAGCCGATGATCACCGGCTTCACGCCGGGCGGACAGCTCGGAGAGGCGGCGCTCATGGTGCCACCGGGAAGCAGGCGAGCTTGGCCTTGGCGAACCGCTCGCACAGCGCCTTGGCGGCACCACCATCGGCAAGCGGGCCGGCCTGGAGTCGATACAAGGTTCCCTTGTCCTTCACCTTGACCGGAACGATCGCGGGTTGCAGCCCGGCGACCAGTTCCTTGTTGCGGGCGCGCAGCGTGTCCCAGCCCTTGCGGGCCGCGGCCTCGTCGCTGAACGCGCCCAGCTGGATCTTCCATCCGGCGATGCCCGCGGTGGCATCGGCCCCGGTGCGCACATCGCGCAGATCCGGCGCCTTGGGCGGCTCGACCGGCTTTGGCGGCTCGACGGGTTTCGGGACGTCGACCGGCTTTGGCGTCTCGACCGGCGCCGGCGTGGGTTTCACCGCCTGGGGCGCTGGTGTGGCCGGCGCTGGTATGGCCGGTGCTGGTGTGGCCGGTGCTGGTGTCGCGGCTTCTGGCGCCACCGGCGCGGGTGCAGCTTCAGATGGCGCCGCTGCCTGCGGCTCTGCCGGCAGCCCGGTGGTCTGATCCGGCATCGGGTCAGGCGCCATGGCCTCGCCCGCATCGGCCAGCGCCGCCTCGTCATCGGACGGCTCGGGCAGGATCGGCTCTTCCGGCGGCGGCAGCAGGCGTTCGACCGGCGCCCGCTCGGGTTCCGACGACGGCGCGGTGCCACTGCCACCCAGGGCGTCATAAACGGTCTTGTCGCGATGCGGCACATCCATGCCGCCCGGTTCCTTGGGCAGTGTTTTCATCGGCGTCGAATCGGCGGCGATCAGCGGCGGCGGTGCGTCACGCATCGAGGCGTCGCGCTGGTCGAAGGCGTACCAGACCAGGCCCGCGAACAGCAGCGCCGCCGCCGCCACGGCGAAGGGGCGCAGCCGGTGCCGGCGCGGCGCAAGCCGGGTGGCCGGTTCGAACGCCTCGGTCCGCGGTGGTCGCGGCCCGCCGGCGGGCCGCCGCGGCTCGGCGCGAAGCCCGCCTTCGTCGTCGTCACCGTTGAGCGGCGGTTGCGCCATCAGTGCAGCTCCTCGACCGGTTGGACACCCATCACCTCCAGCGCCGATGCGATGACCAGGCGGGCCGCCTCGATCAACGCCAGACGGGCGGCGACCAGTTCCGGATCGCCGGCGACGATGATCCGCAGGCTGTCATCCTCGCGGCCGCGCGTCCACAGCGCATGAAGATCCGCCGCCAGATCCTGGAGATAAAACGCGATCCGGTGTGGCTCATGGGCCTCGGCCGCCCCCTGAATCAGCCGCGGCCATTCGGCGATCCGGCGGATCAGCGTCAGCTCCGCGTCATGGGTCAGCCGGTGCAGCGGCGCCGTTCCGGCCGCCGGCACCGCCACGCCGACCTGCTCTTCGGCATTGCGCTGAACCGAGCGGGCGCGGGCATGGGCGTATTGCACATACCAGACCGGATTGTCGCGCGACTGCTCCACCGCCTTTGCCATGTCGAAATCCAGCGAAGCGTCGTTCTTGCGGGTCAGCATGATGAAGCGGACAACGTCGCGGCCGACCTCGTCCACGACCTCACGCAGGGTCACGAAGGTGCCGGCACGCTTCGACATCTTCACGGGCAGGCCATTGGCCATCAGATTGACCAGTTGGCAGAGCAGGACGTCGAGTTCCGCATGGCCGCCGGAAATCGCCTTGACCGCCGCTTTCATCCGCTTGACATAGCCGCCATGGTCGGCCCCGAGCACATCGATCTGCTCAGGCCAGCCCCGCCGGTATTTGTCGAAATGATAGGCGATGTCGGCGGCGAAATAGGTGTAGCTGCCATCCGATTTCTTCAGCGCCCGATCGACGTCATCGCCGAAGGCGGTGGCGCGGAACAGGGTCTGGGGTCGCGGCTCCCAGTCATCGGGCAGCTTGCCCTTGGGCGGCTCCAGCACGCCTTCATAGATATGGCCGGCATCGGTCAGCGTCTTCAGCGCGGCGTCGATGGCGTCGCCGTCATGCAGCGCCTTTTCCGAACTGAACACATCATGAACCACGCCCATCGCCGCCAGATCCTCACGGATCAGCGTCATCATCGCCTCGACCGACCGGGCCTTGAACAGCCCCAGCCAGTCGGCGTCCGGCGCATCGAGGAACCGGTCGCCGAATTCGGCGGCGAGCGTCTGCCCCAGCGGTACCAGATAATCGCCCGGATACAGGCCGGCCGGGATCTCGCCGATCGTCTGGCCCAGCGTCTCGCGATAGCGCAGATGAACCGACCGGGCCAGAACCTCGATCTGATTGCCGGCGTCGTTGATGTAGTATTCGCGACAGACGTCATAGCCGGCCTTGATCAGCAGGCTGGCCAGCACATCGCCGACCACGGCACCGCGAGCATGGCCGACATGCATCGGTCCGGTCGGATTGGCCGAGACATATTCGATGTTCACCCGGCGTCCGGCGCCGATGGCGAGCGTGCCATAGCCGGTCCCGGCGGCGAGCACGTCGCGCACCAGCCCCTGCCAATAGGCGGGCAGCAGACGCAGATTGACGAAGCCGGGCCCCGCCACCTCGACGCCCTCGACATCGCCATCGGCGGCAAGCCGTCCGGCCAGCAGGGTCGCGATGTCGCGGGGCTTCATCCGGGCCGGCTTGGCCAGTACGAGGGCCGCATTGGTGGCAAGGTCGCCATGGGCCGGGTCGCGCGGCGGCTCGACCGCGATCGCCGCGGTGGCAAGGCCCTGCGGCAGCAGCCCTTCGGCGCCCAGTGCTTCGACGATGCCGACGATCCTGGCGCGAAACTCTTCGAAGACGCTCAACATCACGTCCTGACGAATGGGTTGAACAAGGTTTCATATTCGTCGCGGGCAAGACGGTCGGTCATGCCCGCCACATAGTCCACGACCACACGGGCCGTCACAGCGGTTCCAGGCCCGTCGGTCCGCTCACGCCAGCCATCGGGCAGGCATTCGGGTTCGGCCAGAAACAGCGCCACCAGATCGCGCACCACCCGACGTGCCTTCGACGTCATCCGGTTGACCCGGACATGCCGATAGACAGCACCGAACAGATACGACTGGATCGCGCGCCTGTCTTGGTCCATCTGGGCGGAAAACGCAACCGTCGGCGCGCCGGCGTGGCGTGCATCATCGGCATGGTCGATCTTCGCGGCAGCGATCCGACCGCGGGTTTCCTCAATCAGATCAGTCACCAGACGGTCGATCAGCCGGCGCAGAAGCTCGCCGATCAACCGGCGCTGCTCAAGCCCGGGATACTCGGTGATCAGCCCTGCCAGCAGCGGCCCCACCAGCGGCAGTCCCGCCACCTGGTCCATCGACAGCAGCCCGGCACGCAGGCCATCATCGATGTCATGGGCGATATAGGCGATGTCGTCGGCCAGAGACGCGACCTGCGCCTCGATCGACGGCCAGCCGTCGAGGTCGAGCGGCTTCACAGCCGCGATCGCCGCCAGCGTTTCCGACACGACGGGCGGGCGCTGTCTGGGTGCGGCATGGGGACCGGTCAACGGGCCGTTATGCTTGGCCAGACCCTCGATCGTCTCCCAGGTGAGGTTCAGGCCGTCGAAGGCGGCATAGCGGCGTTCGAACATCGTGACAACGCGCAGCGCCTGGACATTGTGGTCGAAGCCGCCGAAGGCCGCCGCCGCCTGCGCCAGGGCGTCCTCGCCCGCATGGCCGAAGGGCGGATGGCCCAGATCATGGGCCAGCGCCACCACCTCGGCCAGATCCTCGTCCAGCCGCAGCACCCGCGCGATGGTGCGGCTGATCTGGGCGACTTCCAGGCTGTGGGTCAGGCGGGTGCGGTAATGGTCGCCCTCATGGCTGACAAAGACCTGGGTCTTGTACATCAGCCGCCGGAACGATCGGGCATGCACCACACGGTCCCGATCGCGCTGAAACGGCGATCGGATCCGGCTTTCCGGTTCATCGATCAGGCGGCCGCGGGCCGGGCGGCAGGCATAGGGGGCCAGATGGTCGGCGTCGGAGATAGGCAAGGCAGCGACCTTCGGGCAGATGCGGTTCAGAGTGGGCGGGCAGATGCGGTTCAGAGCGGGCGGGCAGATGCGGTCAGCGGGTGCGCGACGCCAAGGCTACCCCCAAGACCGGCCTGCTTCAACCACGGCCCCGAATACCGACGGCCTCCGGGTGCTGGCACCCAGAGCCCGCGCAGAACAGCCCTGCCCCCGATCTGGTTGACCTGCCCCCCCGCCTTGCCTACATGATGGGGCAACGCGGCGACAGTTCCGGCCGCCGGTCCAGATTTTGTCAGGAGGTCATCCATGGCCGCTTCCGACGCCACCGATACCCTGGTCAGCAGCAGCGCGCCCGCGGGTGGTCTGCCGCCATTGACCCTGAGCGAGCGGGCCGCGCGCCATATCCGGCGGATTTCCGACAAGGAAGGCGCGCCGGTGCGGTTGCGCATCGCGGTCTCCGGCGGCGGCTGCTCGGGCTTTCAGTATGAATTCTCGATCGACAAGGGCGCGGTCGGCGCCGATGACGTGGTCATCGCCCGCGATGGCGCGGAAGCCCTGATCGACGAGGCCTCGATCCCGTTCGTGCTGGGCGCCGAGCTTGACTTCACCGAGGATCTGACCGGTTCGCGCTTCGCGATGACCAATCCCAACGCCACGGCCTCGTGCGGCTGCGGCACCTCGTTCAGCGTGTTCTGAGCGGCGGGCCCCCGGTTGATCATCGCCACCTGGAACGTCAATTCCCTGAAGGCCCGCCTGACCCATGTCCTCGACTGGCTGGGCGAGGCGAAACCCGACATCGTTCTGCTTCAGGAACTGAAGCTCGAAACCGACCGCTTCCCGGCCGCCGAGATCGAGGCTGCCGGCTATCACGCCGTGGCGCATGGCCAGAAGACCTATAATGGTGTCGCCATCCTGGCGCGCGCACCGATCCGCGACGTCACCCGCGGCCTGCCCGGCTTCGACGACGACCAGGCCCGCTGGATCGAGGGAACCGTGGCGCTGGGCGACCGCGATATCCGGGTCGCCAGTTTGTATCTGCCCAATGGCCAGTCGGTGACCTCGGAGAAATTCCCCTACAAGCTCCGCTTTCTGGATGCCTTCGAAGCTCATGCCCGGACGATGCTTGCCGATGCCGCGCGGCCGGCGGTGATCGGTGGCGACTTCAACATCGCGCCCGAAGCAGTTGATCTTTATGACCCCAAGGGCTGGGCCGGCGATGTGCTGTTCCATCCTGAGGAACGCCGCCGCTATCGCGCCGTGCTGCATCAGGGCTGGACCGACGCCTTCCGCGCATTGCATGCCGAAGCCGGCCGCTACAGCTGGTGGGATTACCGCGCCGGCATGTGGCAGAAGGATCATGGTCTGCGCATCGACCATCTTCTGCTGTCGCCCGAAGCCGCCGACCGGCTGGAGGCCAGCGATATCGACCGCAGCCCGCGTGGCCGCGAGAAGGCATCGGACCACACGCCGGTCTGGGTGCGGCTCGCCGACAGCATGCCCGCCGGCGCGCCCTATGGCCCCCCGGATGAACTGATCGAAACCGCCGCCGCCGGCTGAACCAGCCGCTTTCGCTCTGTCGCAGAAATGGCATATGATCACCCGCCAATCGCCCTGTAGTGGGGCACCCTGTGATGGGGCGCCCTGTGATGCGGCACCCAGTGATGCGGGAGAGACAATGTCTGGCAGCGAATTCGAAGGCGGCTGCTTCTGCGGCGCGGTTCGCTATGCCGTGCGCGGTCGCCCGTGGTGGGTGGTCAATTGCCATTGCAACAGCTGCCGCCGGTCGACGGGCGCGCCATTCTCCACCTATGGTTGCTGGCCAGAACGGCAGTTCGATCTGCTGGCCGGCCGGCCGTGCCGCCATGACGGCGGCAACGGTACGGTGCGCGATTTCTGTGCCAATTGTGGCACCACCCTGACGCTGCGCGGCCGGCGCTGGCCGGGCGAGGTTCACATCCTGACCGCCAGCCTGGACGACGCCGCAGATTTCGCGCCCAGCATGCATGTCTGGACGGAGGATGCCTTGCCCTGGGTGGCGCTGGGCGGATTGCCGTCGTCGCCCCGCAGCGGCTGATCGTGCTTGACCGGCTTAAGCTCATTCTGACTATATTAATGGGACACCGGCTTCGGCCGGTTTTTCCGGTCCATATAAATGCTCGATTTGAGCATAAACGTCAGCCGTCCCACAGCCGGACGGCGACAGGAGATGCCCGATGGCCAGCCTTCAGCCCGCCCGCGCCGCCCGTCCCATCCCGATGCCGCCAATGCTGCGCCATGTGATGCCCGAGATCGAATGGGCGGTTCATGCCGAAGATGTCGCGGCGATCCGGCAGTTGAAGCAGGATCGCGACGCGATCATCCTGGCCCATAACTACCAGACGCCCGAAATCTTTCATGGCGTGGCCGATATCGTCGGCGACAGCCTGGCGCTCGCGCGTGAGGCGGTCACCGCCAAAGCCTCGGTGATCGTTCTGGCCGGCGTGCACTTCATGGCCGAGACCGCGAAGATCCTGAATCCCGGCCGGACGGTGCTGATCCCCGACGCGCGCGCCGGCTGCTCCCTGGCAAGTTCGATCACCGCCGCCGATGTCGCGGATCTGCGCGCGCGCCATCCCGGCGTGCCGGTGATCACCTATGTCAACACCTCGGCTGAGGTGAAGGCCGCATCCGACATCTGCTGCACCTCCGGCAACGCGCTGAAGATCGTGGAAAGCCTGGGCGTGCCGCGGGTGATCATGATCCCCGACGGTTATCTGGCCCGCAATATCGCCGCCCGCACATCGGTCGAGATCATCACCTGGGAGGGGGCCTGCGAGGTTCATGAGCGCTTCACCCCGGCCGATATCGCCGAGATCCGCGCCGGTCATCCCGGTGTCGCCGTCGTTGCCCACCCGGAATGCCCACCCGAAGTGGTGGCGGTGGCCGATTTCGCCGGATCGACCGCCGAGATGATCGATTTCGTCGCCCGCGACCGGCCGAAGCGGGTGGCGCTGATCACCGAATGCTCGATGAGCGACAATGTCGCGGCCGGCTTTCCTGAGATCAGTTTCGTGAAGCCGTGCAATCTGTGCCCGCACATGAAGCGCATCACCCTGCCCGGCATCCGCCATGCGCTGGAAACCCTGACCCATGAAGTGACAGTGCCCGATGCCATCGCCGCCGGCGCCAGGCGGGCGGTGGACCGCATGCTGGCGGTGCGGTGATGACCGGCCCATCCCTTCGCGGATCATCGACGCCACAGGCCGTGGTCGTCGTCGGGGCCGGTGCCGCCGGGCTCGCCACGGCGCTGAAACTGGCGCCGCTGCCGGTTCTGGTGCTGTCGGCGGGCCCGATCCTGGCAGACCAGCCGGGGGCAGGCAGTGCCGCCACCGGCTGGGCACAGGGCGGGATCGCCGCCGCGATCGACGCGGACGACCATCCGGGCCTGCATGCCGCCGACACCATCGCCGCCGGCGCCGGACTGGTCGATCCGGCGATGGCGGCGCGGATCACCGCCGCAGCACCTGCCTGTATCGACTGGCTGATGGCGATCGGCACCCGTTTCGACAGCGATGCATCCGGACGCCCGACCCCCGGCCTGGAAGCGGCCCACAGCCGGCCCCGCATCCTGCATGCCGGCGGCGATGCCACCGGACACGCGATCCTGGCCGCCCTGCTCGTCCGCGCCCGCGCCACACCCTCGATCCAGATCATCGAACACGCAAGGGCCACGGCCCTGTACCGCGATGCCGCGGGCGGTATCGCCGGGCTGGGTGTCACCATCGCCGACCGTCCGGCCACCATCGCCGCACCGGCCGTGGTGCTCGCCACCGGCGGCATCGGCGGTCTTTATGCCGCGACCACCAATCCACCCGGTGCCACGGGCAGCGGGCTCGCCCTGGCCGCAGGTCTGGGTGCCCGGCTGCGTGACCTGGAATTCGTGCAGATGCACCCGACCGCGATCGATATTGGCCGCGACCCGATGCCATTGGCCTCGGAAGCCCTGCGCGGGGCCGGCGCGGTGCTGATCGACGACCGGGGCCACCGTCTGATGGCCGGGGTCGATGGCGGCGATCTGGCGCCGCGCGACGTGGTGGCACGTGCGGTCGCCGCCGCGACCGCCCAGGGCCGGCGGGTGTTCCTGGACGGCACCAAGGCCATCGGGCGCGATTTCGCCCGACGCTTCCCCAATGCCCATGCCGCATGCGTGGCCGTGGGGCTGGACCCGGTGCGGCAGGCGATCCCGGTTGCTGCCGCTGCCCATTACCATATGGGCGGCATCGCCGTGGATGGTCGCGGCCGGACCTCGATCGATGGATTGTGGGCGGTGGGTGAAGTGGCGGCCACCGGGCTGCACGGCGCCAATCGCCTGGCGTCGAACTCGCTGCTCGAAGCCCTGGTCTGCGGGGGCTGGGCAGCCGAGGACATTGCGGGACGGCTGCCCGCAGATCAGCCATCCGGCGCCATGGAGGTATCCGCCAGTGCGTCGATGGCCGCCCCGACCAGCCGGAGTCGGATGATCGCCCGAACACTGCGCCGGATGATGACCGCCACCACCGGCACGATCCGCGACCGGGACGGTCTCGACCGCATGATCGCCCAGGCGGATGCGGTGATCGATGATCCGACCCTGCCCGGCACATTGCACGACCGTGCGCTGGTCTGCCGGCTGATCGCCGAGGCGGCCCGCAACCGGCCAATCAGCATCGGTGCCCATTATCGCCGCGATAGCGGTGCCGGCGATGACAGTGCCCCCGCATGGCAGCCGCCCCTTAAGCGTTCCGCCATCATCAGTCAGCATGCCCATCCATAAGCCGCGGGAAGCGAGCCCCATGAACCAGACCAGCATCGCCACCGAAATCGACCTGCCGCCATTGCCCGACATCCTGACCGAACCGGTGGTGCGGGCAGCGCTGATCGAGGATCTGGGCCGGGCCGGCGACATCACCAGCATGGCGGTGATACCGGCCGATGCCCGCCTGCGCGGCACCATCGCCACCCGCCAGCCGGGCGTGATCGCGGGGGCCGGCATCGCGGCGCTGGCCTTCCGTCTGCTCGATCCGGCCATCCGCGTCGACATCCAACGGCCCGACGGCACGCGGGTCGCGGCCGGCGATGTCGTGCTGACCATCGACGGTCCCGCCCGGTCGGTGCTGGGGGCGGAACGGGTGGCGCTGAACCTGTCATCGCGGCTGTCGGGCATCGCCACGGCCACCGCCGGGCTGGTCGATGCCGCACGGCCCCACAAGGCGCGCATCACCTGCACCCGCAAGACCACGCCGGGCCTGCGGGCGCTGGAGAAATATGCCGTGCGGGCGGGCGGCGGCGCCAATCACCGCTTCGGCCTGGATGACGCCGTATTGATCAAGGACAACCACATCGCGGTCGCCGGCGGCGTGACACAGGCAATCACCCGCGCCCGCCGCAGCATCGGCCATCTGGTGAAGATCGAGGTGGAGGTGGACCGGCTGGACCAGTTGATGCTGGCGCTGGAGGCCGGCGTGGACGCCGTGCTGCTCGACAACATGACCCCTGGCATGCTGGCGGACGCCGTGGCGATCACCGCCGGCCGGGCGATGACCGAGGCATCGGGCCGGATCAGCCGAGACACCGTCGCCGCTGTCGCCGCAAGCGGGGTGGATCTGATCTCGGCGGGCTGGCTGACCCACAGCGCGCCGATCCTCGACCTTGGTCTCGATGTCGGCTGATCGACCGCAGACACCCGCACTGTAAACGATTTCTCAATGATGTTCCGCTATGCATGCCCCATTGAGTATCACAGCGGCGGACACAACCCATCGTGGCAGGCCAGGGCGGCATTGATGAGGAAAGGCGGTCCAGCACGGTCGCGAGACTGCTGCTCGACGCGTCGGATCAGGATCTGGTCGACTTCGTCGAACTGGTGGCGACACCGGCTTTCGTGATCGATGCCGTGGCCGATGGCTTCGTGTTCCGGGCCAGCAACAGCCTGCACGAGCAGGCGACCGGCATGGACCGCGCGACGATGATGGGCCGGCGCATGGACATGCCGCTGATGGCCGATATCTCGGCACAGGTCGTGCCGAATTACCGGATCTGCATGACCTCCCGGCAGATCCAGACCTATGACGAGTGCCTGACGATGCCGAACGGCGTGCGCTGGTGGCGCACCACCCTGATTCCGGTGCCGTCACCGGACGGTTCGATCAGGCGCATCTTCGGCTCGGCGCTGGACATCACGCCCCTGCATGACCTGGAAGAGCGGGCGCGCCGGCTCTCGGCCGATCAGGATGCCCTTCAGGCACGCCTGACCCGAACCCTGCGCACCGCCGTCGATGCCCTGGCAACCGCCGTGGAGACCCGCGACCCCTATACCGCCGGTCACCAGCATCAGGTGTCGGAACTGTCGGTCGCCATTGCGGTGGCACTGGGGATCGACCAGGAAACCCGCGAGATGATCAGGCTGGGCGCGCTGCTGCACGATGTCGGCAAGCTGGGCATCCCGACCAGCCTGCTGGTGAAACCCGGCCGGCTGATCGACGAGGAACTGGCCCTGATCCGCGCCCATGCCCGTATCGGTGCCGACATGACCGGCAATCTGGACCTGCCGCAGACGGTCCGTCTGATCATCTCAAGCCATCACGAACGGCTGGACGGCAGTGGCTATCCGTGCGGCCTTGCCGGCTGCGACATCCCGCTGCCGGTCAGGATCGTGATGGTCGCCGATGTCGTCGACGCCATGCTGACCGACCGGCCCTATCGCCGGCATCTGACCCTGTCGGCGGTGGAAGCTGAACTGGCGCGCAATGACGGGCGCTGCTATGACCAGGACATCGCGGCCGTGGCACTGGCGGTCGTGCGTGGCGACATGCCGGGTTTCACCCTGCCCGACAGTTGGATGTTGCAGCGCATCCCCCGCGCGATGGCATGATGGTCGTCCAGAAAAGCGCATCGGCCCTGGCGCCGGCCGCCGATGCACCACGCCCGGGAGGACGACCCGATGCCCCGCAATCCCCTCGACGACTTCACGGTCGATCGTACCCTGATCGACACGATCGGCCACGATCTGCAGCGCCCCGAATGCATTCTGGCCGAACCCGACGGCACGCTGTGGGCGGCGGATGCCCGCGGCGGTGTGACGCGCATCGCCGCCGATGGCAGCCAGCACTTCATCAGCCAGCGTGCCGATGCTCGCTTCGCCACGGCCGATCAGACGTCGACAGCGGCACTGGAGGCCAAGTTCACCCAGGGCACCCTGCCCAATGGCCTCGCCTTCGCCCGCAATGGCGACATCCTGATCGCCAATTTCGGCACCGATCTGCTGGAAGTGATGTCCCGCGACGGCATGGTGCGCACGCTCCATGACCAGATCGACGGCCAGCCGATCGGCAAGGTGAATTTCGTTCTGCGCGACACGAAGGACCGCGTCTGGCTGACGGTCTCGACCCGGGTCAATCCATGGACCACGGCAGCATTGAGCCGTGTCAGCGACGGCTATATCGCGGTGATGGACGAACACGGTCTGCGGGTCGTGGCCGATGGCTTCGCCTTTACCAACGAGATCCGGTTCGATGCCACAGAGAGCTGGCTGTATGTCGTGGAAACGACCGGGCCGCATATCAGCCAGATGCGGGTGGTGGAAACCCCGCAAGGGGTGACGCTCACCGACCGCGAGATCTTCGGCCCCGGCCATCTCGGCGGACCGCCCGACGGCATCGCCTTCGACGCCTATGGCAATCTGTGGTGCACGTTGATCATGGTCGACCGTCTGGTCGCCATCACGCCCGAGGGCGATCTGCGCATCCTGCTGGATGACGGCGATCCCGACATATCGCGCACCTATATGGCAAAGATCGACCAGGGGACCGCCACGGTCGACGACATGATGATGGCGCAGGGCACCCTGGCGCCGTGGATGGCCAGCGTCACCTTCGGCGGTCCGGATCTGCGGACAGTGTATCTGGGCAGCCTGAGAGGCACCACGATCCCGTTCTTTCGCGCGCCTGTGGCGGGTCTGCCCATGGTCCATTGGCACGACGCGCGCTGAGACATGCGAACGGCCGCCACCCTTGTGGGCGGCGGCCGTTCGTGACCGCATTCAGATCTGACGGATGATCACGCCTGGCGCATGGCCTGAACCCGTGCCAGCGCCGCAACCAGAGCCGCACGATCGGCCACGGCCTGCTCCCGGCGCTCGCGATTCTCCTCCACCACCTCGGCCGGCGCCTTGGCGACGAAGGCCGGATTGTCCAGCCGCTTGTCGATGCCGGTGATATCGCGATCCAGCCTGGCGATTTCGCCGTCCAGCCGTTTGGCCTCGACCGCGACGTCGATCACCGATGCGATCGGCAGCAGCACGACCTCGCCGCTGACCAGCGTCTCGACGGTGCCGGCGACCTCGCCCTCGACGAAATCGACCGCCTCGGCACGGGCCAGCCGGCCGATGGCGTCACCATGGGTGGCGGCACGGGCGCGGGTGACGTCCGATGCGGCCCGGAATAGCACCGGCACGCGGGCGGCAGGCGGCACATTCAGTTCCGAGCGCACGCTGCGGACGGCCGACACCACCTCGATCAGCCAACCGATTTCGGCATCGGCGGCCGGATCGGACAGCGTCTTCGGATCGAGCGCGGGCCATTGGCCGTTGATCGCGGTGCCAACACGGCTGCCGGGCCGCGTCGCCCACAGCTGCTCGGTCATGAACGGCATCATCGGGTGCAGCAGCAACAGGATCTGGTCCAGCACCCAGGCCAGCGTCGCGCGGGTTTCGGCCTGCACGGCACCACTGTCGCCGCCCTGCAGAACCGGCTTCGCCAGTTCCACATACCAGTCGCAGACGATATCCCAGGTGAAGCGATAGGCGGCCTGCGCCGCCTCGTTGAAGCGGAACGCCTCCAACCCCTCGGTGACCGCGGCAACCGCGCGCGCGGTCTCGCCCACGATCCAGCGGTTCAGCACATGGGTCACGGCCGAGGGATCGAACCCCTCAATGCTCTCGGCGCCGTTCATTTCGGCGAAACGGGCGGCATTCCACAGCTTGGTCGAGAAATTGCGATAGCCGGCGACCCGGGCCTCGGCCAGCTTGACGTCACGGCCCTGAGCCGCCAGGGCCAACAGGGTGAAACGCACCGCATCGGCGCCGTATTTGTCGATCAGATCGATGGGGTCGATGACGTTCCCCTTCGACTTCGACATCTTCTGGCCCTTCTCGTCACGGACCAGGGCATGGATATAGACGGTGCGGAACGGCACGTCGCCCATGAAGTGCAGACCCATCATCATCATCCGGGCGACCCAGAAGAAGATGATGTCAAAGCCGGTGACCAGCACGTCACCCGGATAATAACGGGCAAGCTCAGGCGTCTGTTCGGGCCAGCCCAGCGTGCCGAACGGCCAGAGCGCCGAGCTGAACCAGGTATCGAGCACGTCGGTATCCTGGCTGAGCGTTACCGCCTCGCCATAATGGGCCAGCGCCGCGGCACGGGCTTCGGCCTCGGTTTCCTCGACGAACACCGCACCGTCCGGGCCGTACCAGGCCGGCACCCGATGTCCCCACCAGATCTGGCGCGACACGCACCACGGCTGGATGTTGCGCATCCAGTCGTAATAGGTGTTCTCCCACTGCCGGGGCACGAAGACGGTTTTGCCGCTTTCGACCGCCTCGATCGCCGGACCCGCCAGCTTCGGCGCATCGACATACCACTGATCGGTCAGCCACGGCTCGATCACCACGCCCGACCGGTCGCCGTAAGGCACCGTATGGGTGACCGGCTCGATCGCCTCAAGCAGACCGGCGGCCTCCATGTCGGCTGCGATCCGCTCGCGCGCCTGGAAGCGGTCGAGCCCGCGATAGGCGGCGGGGATCACCGCATCGGTCACGATCCGGCCGTCGGCGTCGAGCACGTTGATCATCGCCAGATCATGGCGCCTGCCGACCTCGAAATCGTTGAAGTCATGGGCAGGCGTGATCTTGACCGCGCCCGATCCCTTCTCGGGGTCGGAATATTCGTCGGCGACGATCGGAATCCGCCGGCCGGTCAGCGGCAGCAGCACCTCGCAGCCGATCAGGTCGGTATAGCGCTCGTCGGTGGGGTGCACCGCAACCGCCGTGTCGCCCAGCATGGTTTCGGGCCGGGTGGTCGCGACCACGATATGACGGCCGGACCCGTCGGCCAGTGGATAGCGCAGGTGCCAGTAATGGCCCTTCACCTCACGCGGCTCGACCTCAAGGTCGGAAATCGCGGTCTTGAGCTTGGGATCCCAGTTGACCAGCCGCTTGTCGCGATAGATCAGCCCCTGCTTGTGCAGGGTGACGAACACCTTGCGCACCGCATCCGAGAAGGCCGGGTCCATGGTGAAACGCTCGCGCGGCCAGTCGGCCGAGGCCCCGAGCCGGGTCAACTGATCCAGGATGCGGCCGCCGGACTGTTCCTTCCAGGCCCAGATCCGCTCGATCAGCCCGTCGCGGCCGACGTCGTTGCGGGTGATCCCCTGCTCGGCCAGTTGACGCTCCACGACCATCTGAGTGGCGATGCCGGCATGGTCGGTGCCCGGCTGCCACAGCGCATCGCGGCCGGTCATCCGCCGATAGCGGGTCAGCGCATCCTGAATGGTCATGGTCAGCGCATGGCCGATATGAAGGCTGCCGGTCACATTCGGCGGCGGCATCATGATCGTAAAGGGGGCGCCATCGGCCTGCGTGTCCGCCTGGAAGGCGCCGCTCCGGCGCCAGCCCTCATAGATCTCGGCCTCGGTGTCCTGAGGCCGGAAGGTCTTGTCCAGCATACCGTTCCGTTCCGCTGTCTTCTGGGGCGGCAGGCCAGAGCGATGACGCGGCCCATCCGCCGATCGATGCATCCGCAGTCGATGCGGGGCCGGACCCGGCCTGCCACAGGCCATGATCCGGGCCGGTGGCAGGCCATCAGGCCCGGCGGAATATCAGAGAGGTGGCGGCGGAACCGCGCCCGCCAGACACCGGTGCCGCGCTCACGGGCGCAGCGAGCGTTCTACCAGCCGCTGGATTTCCTCGCGGACCAGTTGTTCGACCATCGGCGGCAGGTTGTGGTCCAGCCAGTCCTTCAGCAGCGGCCGCAGGATATCGGCCACCAGATCCTCAAGCGTGCGGCCGCCGAAGGCCGCTTCAGGCCGGCGCTGATCGCCGCCGCCGCCCACCAGAGCCTGCCCCAGGCTGGCGAAGGCCGCGACCGTCGCGGCACTTGCCGCCTGCGACATCAGGCCCTCGCCCGACGGGGCTGCCGCCGGCTGCGGCCGGGGTGCGGGCCGGGGTTCAGGGACGGGCTGTGGTTCGGGCTCCGGATCGTCGAATGCCGCCTCGTCATCGGCGTCATTCAGCATATCCCATGGATCCTCGGCCGCAGGTGCCGCCGCCGGCTTGGCGGACGCAGGCTTGGGCTTGGGCTTGGGCTCGTCATCGAACATGTCGTCATCCGCACTGGCAGCGAAGCTGGGACCGCGCGCGAAGTCGTCGTCGAAGTCGTCATCCGCGGCCATGTCATCGCCCGGGTCCGGTTCCGGCTCAGGCGCCGGATCATCGAAGGGATCGGGCTCGACCACATCGATCAGGTCGAGCACATCCTCACGGTCATCCCGGCGTGCGGGTGCGGCCGCCGGTGCGGCTTGTGCCGCCGCGCCACCCTCCTCACCGTCTTCTTCGGCGATGATACGCCGGATGGAGGCGAGAATTTCCTCCATCGACGGTTCCTGGTTCTGAGTCCTGTCGGTCATCGGCCCCTTGGGGCTCCTCACGCGTGTCCGGTTGCCGCCACTCTAAGGCAGTCGGCGGATGAATGCCAGCGACGACGAGCCGGCCCCGCCTGTGACGGGGCCGGCTCGCTGGCTGGATCCGGTGTGGTTGCCGCCGCTCAGTCGCCGGTGCCCCACCAGGCGTCGCGAACTTTGCGGTAGTTGTCCTGCGGGTCATAGACCGGCGTGGTCGCCGACACCGCGGCGATGTCAAGGGCGCCGATCGCCGCCGCCAGCTGGAAGCCGGCAACGATCACGTCGCGCTGGGCGCCGACCAGATTGACCCGGGCCTGAAACAGCTCCTGTTCGGCATCCAGCACATCCAGCGTGGTGCGGGCGCCGACGGCTGCCTCTTCACGCACACCTTCCAGGGCGATGTCGGCCGCGCGCACGGCGGCGTCGATCGATACGATCGACGCCCGCGCCGATTGCAGCGTCTCCCAGGCGGCGGTGGCGCCCTCGACGGCCTGGCGCTCGGCGGTCATCAACTCGCCGCGCCGCTGGGCACGGGTCTCCTTGGCCTGACGGATGCCGGAAAACTCGCTGCCGCCCTGATAGAGCGGGACGGTCAGCTGGGCCACGACCCGGCTGTCCTCGGTGCGGTCGAGCGCATAGGAACTGTCGCGCTCGCGCTGATGGCTGCCGACCAGAGAGACCTGCGGCATGCGGGTCGCCTGGGCCGACTGCACCTGCTGCTCGGCCACCTCGACCGTGAAGCGGGCCGAGCGCACCGATGGATTGTCATCGCGCGCCCGCGCAATGGCATCGGGACGCGACATCGGCAGGTCGGGAAAGGCGCGCGGGACTTCGAGCGCCTCGGGCGCCTGCCCCACGACCCGCATATAGGTTGCCTCGGAACTGGCCAGTGCGCCGCGCGCGCGGGTCAGATCGGCCTGGGCCAACGCCAGTCGCGCCTCGGCCTGCGCCACATCGGTGCGGGTCACCTCGCCCACCTCGAAACGATCGCGCGTCGCCTGAAGTTGCCGCTCCAGAACCTTGATGTTATTGACATTCAGCTCAACTACAGACCGGTCGCGATAGACGTCGCCATAGGCGGTCGCCGCCTCGCGCAGCACGTCCTGCTCAATGCTGCGGACCTGCTCCCGCGTTGCCATCACCTGTGCCTCGGCCTGACCGAGCTGAGCATCGACCCGGCCACCGGTCCACACCGGCTGCGTGACCTGGAGGGTGACGGATCGGGGATCCGTGCCGTAAGTCTTGCTGTCCCCCGCCGACGTCCCGGCACGGCCGGCGCTGCCCTGCACCTGCGCCTGCGGCCGGCGACCAGCCAGGGCGGTGGGCACGTTCTCGTCAACCGCCCGCAACTGGGCGCGCGCCGCATCGATCCGGGGATTGGTGACATAGGACGCGACCAGCGCATCCTGAAGCGTTTCCGCCATGGCAGCCAACGGCGTGGCCAGCATCGTGCCGGCAGCGAGCACCGCTGCAAGTATCGATCGTCTCACCGTCCCATCCCTCGCTTGCGCAGATGGCACACCATGATCGGGACCGCCCGCCTCCGGACACGCCCGAAGGCGCGCTCTCCCCCGGCGTTCGGCGGCCAGTGGCCTAGAAAACGAAGCCGACCGTCTTGCGGAAGGCCGACAGGACCGGCGTCGCCGCGTCGAACAATGTCCGCCGCGCGATCGCCCCCGCATAATTGGTGAACAGGGTCGCATGGCCGACGCGGCCCTTGTCGTTCATGACCGCGACCAGACGGCCGCCATCGGCCAGTTGGTCGAGCAGCGCCTTGGGTTCCACCTCAAGCGCACCCTCGACGACGATCACGTCATAGGGTGCCTGGGCGGCATAACCCTCGGCCAGCGGGCCGGTGATCACGGCAGCGTTCTGAACGCCCAGTTGCTCGATCAACTCGCCTGCCTGTTCGGCCAGTTCGGTCTGTTCCTCGACCGCGACCACGGCCGACGCCAGTCGCGCCAGAACCGCCGCCGAATAGCCGGCACCGCAGCCGATATCGAGCACGGCTTCGTGGGACCGGATATCGGCCGCCTGAAGCAGACGCGCAAACAGCATCGGCTCCATCAGGAACCGGCCATAGCCAATGGCCACATCCTCGTCGACATAGGCGACGGCGCGGTGGCTGACAGGCACGAACCGCTCCCGCGGCACGGTGCCCATGGCATCGAGCACACGGTCATCGGTGACCCTGTTCGGGAGGAGCTGGGTCAGCACCATGTTACGGCGGGCATCGCTATAGTCGTGCATGCTTCGGCTCTCGGCTGCTTCCGGTCGGTCCGGCGGCGCTGCGCGAACGGTGGCGCATCGCCCGCAACTTATACCGGGGGCGCGGGGGGATGACAATGACGGGGACACAAGCTTGTCACCGGACACCCTGCGAAGGCCTCTTCCAGCACGAACAATCCCGGCCACGATGGCATCATGGGCACATGGCATGGGCCGTGACTGTGACGCCACGCACGGTTACACTGTTTTCGCGGATCGTGATGATCCGATGACGAAGCAGGGGTTGACCACACCCTGAGACGCCTCTATAAACCCGATCCGTCGAGGGGTGCTGCGGACTGCGGAAACGCAGGCGGCAGAGCCTGGAACATCAGCACGGTCTGCCTGTTCAGTACCAGAGATGGCGTCATGCCGGAGATGGTACGGCGCCAGAGATCATGTTGGACGACAAGCCCGGTGGCCGGGTAGCAAAGTGGTAATGCAGGGGACTGCAAATCCCCGATCGGCGGTTCGACTCCGCCCCCGGCCTCCATCTTCTCGTCAGACATTGATCAGGGACGATCGATGAAAATCGATCTGGACATGACGGCCAGATGGTGATAAAAGCACGCCCCACAGACGAAGGCTATCACTGATCCCCGATAGCTCAGTAGGTAGAGCAGGTGGCTGTTAACCACCTTGTCGCTGGTTCGAGTCCGGCTCGGGGAGCCACTTCAAAAAAGACCTTCGCCGTTATGCGGCGAGGGTCTTTTTTTGTGCATCAATCCGCGACCCACCCCGGAAGGCACGGCCATGGCGGTCGCCTTCAGGAGGTCGACCAGGGAATGATTGCCCCGAATACGCGAAGAACCCCGGCGCCATAAAGCCTGTGCGATATATCCCGAAACCGCGGTTTTCTGCGGGCTTCACGGCAGCGTATGCCGGTTCACAAAGCCCGGTCGACACGCTAGGCTGGCCGCGCCGGCGCTCGTGACCGGCGGGTCGCTTCGGGGGGAGCGGCACCCGACGAAATGTCTTCATCCGCTTTCCGATGGCGCGACGGGCGCCATCGCCGCGGCGCCCCGAACGGGACCGCGTTCCTATGCTGAGACCAAGGGAGGATTCATGCGCGGCCAGATGATGGACACGCCGCTTCTGATCGCACCGCTGATCGAAACGGCCGCCAAGTTTCACGGCGATGTCGAAATCGTGTCGCGGACCTGCGAGGGGCCGATCCACCGCTATACCTATGCGGATGCGTACAGCCGCGTTCAGCAGCTCACCAACGCCCTCGCCTCGCGCTTCGGCATCGGCATGGGCGACCGGGTCGGCACGCTTGCCTGGAACGGCTATCGGCATTTCGAGGCCTATTTCGCGGTGTCGGGCTCGGGCGCGGTTCTGCACACGATCAATCCACGCCTGTTCCTTGAACAGATCGAGTACATCATCAATCACGCCGAAGACCGCGTGATCCTGGTGGACCTGACTTTCGTTCCGATTCTGGAAAAACTGGCCGGCAAGATGCCGACCGTGGAAGCCGTGGTCATCCTGACCGACCGGGCGAACATGCCCGAGACGACGCTGGTCAACGCGATCTGCTATGAAGAGCTGATCGCCGACCAGCCCGCCAGCTTCGAGTTCCCCCGGTTCGACGAGAACACCGCCTCATCGCTGTGCTATACCTCGGGCACCACGGGCAACCCCAAGGGCGTGCTGTATTCGCACCGCTCCAACGTGCTGCATTCCTATGGCATCTGCATGGCCGACAGCCTGGCCGTGTCGGCCACCGACGCCGTGCTGCCGGTGGTGCCGATGTTCCATGTGAACGCCTGGGGCCTGCCTTATGCCTGCCCGATGGTCGGCGCCAAGCTGGTGTTCCCCGGCCCGCGCCTGGATGGTCCGGGGCTGGCCGAGCTGATCGAGATGGAACGCCCGACGATTCTGGCCGGCGTGCCCACGGTGTGGCTGGCGCTGCTGAACCATCTGGACGAGATCGGCGTCAAGATGGAAGGCGTGCGCATCGCCGTGGTCGGCGGCTCGGCCGCGCCGGAAGCGATGATCCGCAAGTTCCAGGAAAAGCACGGCACCTTCCTGCTGCATGCCTGGGGCATGACCGAGACGAGCCCGGTCGGCACCACCTGCACCTTCAAGGCCAAGCATCTGGGCTTGAGCCAGGAGGCAAAGTACAAGCTTCAGACCAAGATCGGCAAGGCGGTCTATGGCATCGACATGCGGATCACCGACAGCGACGGCAACAACCTGCCGCATGACGGCGTGGCATTCGGCCATCTGAAGGTCCGCGGCCCCTGGGTGCTGAAGACCTATTTCCGCCGCGAGGACGAGACGATCCTGGACGATGACGGCTGGTTCGACACCGGCGACATCGCCACCATCGATGCCGACGGCTATGCCCAGATCGTCGACCGGTCAAAGGACGTGATCAAGTCGGGTGGCGAATGGATCAGCTCGATCGACCTTGAAAACGCCGCCGTCGGCCATCCGGACGTCAAGGAAGCCGCGGTCATCGGCGTCGCCCATGACAAATGGCAGGAACGCCCGCTGCTGCTGGTGATCCCGCGCGAGGGTGCCACGCTCGACAAGCAGGGCATGCTCGACTATCTGGAAACCCAGGTGGTGAAATGGTGGCTGCCCGATGACGTGATCTTCGTCGACGAGCTGCCGCACACCGCCACCGGCAAGCTGCTGAAGATGAAGCTGCGCGAAGCCTATGGCGACTGGCTGACCAAAAAGACTGATTGATCAGATCAAAGACGGCAAAAGGCGGCCTTCCTGCGGAAGCCGCCCTTTGCCGTCAATTCTGATGGAAATGGGGCCTGATGGACATGGGGCCTGATGAACATGGGGGATGCAGCCTGTCAGGGCCACATCCCCCGTCGACTTCCGGGGGGAACCGGCAGCCATCCGTGAAGGATGACACGCCCGGACGGAAGCATCGTTGGCGGCACGGTCCCACCTGATCCCCCGCGGCACTCGCGGCGGCGGGCGGGCACCATGGCGCGGCATCTCGGTTCAGAGGATCGCCGACAGCTTCATCGCAACCGTCATGTCGCCCTCGACCTTGATCTTGCCGGTCATGAAGGCCATGGTCGCGGACAAGTCGCCGGTCATCAGGCGGTCCAGGGTTTCGGCGGAACAGCGGATGGTGCAATCGGCATCGCGGTCGGCATCCGACACCTCGGCCGGGCTCGACCGGCCATCGACGAAGATCACCCCGTCCTCCAGCACGAATTTGACCGTAGCGCCAAGGTCACCGCCCTTGGTTGCCTTGTCCTGCATCCGGCGCACCAGATCATCGGTCGACATATCGTTCCTCCCGCGTTTGTTGACGTTAACGTAAATGTAAGATCATGCGTCGTCAAGATGGGCCGGACCGCTCATCAACCACCGGATGGGACAGCGGTTCCAGATGGGCGGGCCATCCGGCGCCCTGCGTCGCCAACACGTCGATCGCCGCCGGTGCGACCCCAGCCGCGACCAGATCGGCTGCCGCACGGCGCATGGCTGCCGCCACCACGCCGGCCGCGCGATCATCATCCCCGTCCGCCGCCCGGTCCGCCAGCCCTTCCAGCGCGTCGGGAACCAGCGGCCAGCCAAAGCCTGCCCGCGCCAGCGCGCGGTGAAGACGGTCCGGCGGCCATCCATCCGCGATCAACGCCGCAAGACCGGCCTGCCCGGCACCGGCAAGCCGACAGATCACCGATCCTGCCGCCGCCGGTACGGCGGCCGTTCCGAAGCCGGACTTGCGCAGCCGGTCCATGGCGGCGATGACCGCCCCTGGCATGGCATCCGCCGGTATCAGCACTTCGGCGATCCGCCGCCGCCCCGGCTCCCGCCCGGCCTGGCCTTTTACGACCGGGCCATGCACCACCACCCCCATGGCTCCATCAGGGCACGCTGCCGGCACCACCGGGCCAGAAACCGGGCCAGCAGGCGCCAGCACCACGAGCGTCACATCGCCGTCCTTGGCAGGTTCCGCGCCGTCATCGCCGGAGATCCCCACCGCCGCGCAGCCATCACCGGCATGAACGCGCGGCGCAGCCGGTGCCGGCACCGGCTGCGCTGGCCACCCGATTCCCCGCGCCAGGGCACGCCCCGCCAGGAATCCGCCCGCCACCAGCCGATGCGGCTCAGGCTGTGCCATCAGCGCGGCAAAGCGCCCGGCTTCAAGGGCCAGCGCCGCATCGAGATCGAGGGACTGGCCATCCAGCACGGCGGCACAGGTGGCGAGGACACCCGGCCGGCGATGGCGCAGTGCGCGTGCCCAGGTCAGGATCCCCGCCTCCTCTGCCGTCGCTCCGGCGCCGGATGGCTGTTCGTCGCTCAACGGGCGGCGGAGCACCGACGGGTCGCCGGCATGGATCGCCTGGATGATCTGGCATGCCGCCGCCTCGGCTGCGGCGATATCGGCAAAGGGTGGCGCATCGAGGATACCGGTGTCCCAGGCCGCGTCGGGATCGAGCGTGCGGCCCAGGGCCAGCATCGCCAGCGCCGGAAGCCGGCCGATCAGGCGCGGCAGGCGCTGCGTGCCGCCGCCGCCGGGCATCGTGCCGATCGCGGCTTCCGGACAGCCGATGGCGAAGCGGCCAGCCACGGCCACCCGCGCATCGGCCGCCAGCGCCAGTTCGAACCCGCCGCCCATGCAGGCACCCGCGATCAGCGCCACCACCGGCGCATTCAGGCGTTCCAGCCGCCGCGTCGCTGCATGAAATGCGGTCGAGAAGCCGCGGCTGCGCGCGGGATCGCGCAGCGCATCGAGCCGGGTGAGATCGGCACCGGCCAGGAAATCCCGCCCGCCCGATTGCAGCAGCACGCCCGCCAGGTCCGGCATGGCCTCAAGGGCATCGATCGCCCGGCACAGGTCGTCGATCATCAGGTCGTCGACCAGATTGGCCGGGCGATCCCGGCGCTGCAGCCACAGCCGGATGATACCCGGGCGCGGTCCGGCGCGAAGCTGCACGGCGTGACCGGTATCCATGACCTGACCGACGCTCATTGACCGGCGCCCATGACAGTGTTGTCCGTCGATCCGCTGCAGGGTGCATGTGATGGCCCGCCATCGGTGCTGTGAAGCCGCTCGCTCATGCCGCGCGTCCCTCTCTGTCCAGGATCCAGTGGTTCCGTTTCCCGACCTTAAATGTATTTATAGTTGAATCGCATCCAATATTCTTGCAAGTACCGTGGGGCGTGCCGTCACTGTACACTGAGCCTTAAGCGGAGCGGCGGCTATCCGGCGTTCGAACCATGCGCGGAGCTCGTGTCTGTCGATGAGCCGTATATGAACGGGAATGACTGGATCTCGGTGTTGCTGCCGCTCAGCCAGAATCTCGGCCTTCTGGCTCTGGCGGCACTTGGCTTCGGTATGGTGAACCGCTGGCAGCACCGGCTTGGCAACCATGGCCATGGCCTGTGCGTGGGCGTGTTGTTCGGGGTGGTGTCGATCGCCTCGATGCTGCTGCCGATCACGATCAAAGACGGGCTGTTTTTCGATGCGCGGTCGGTGCTGCTGATCCTGTCGGCACCGTTTGGCGGCCCGCTTGCCACCGTCGTCACCGGCATCATGATCGGCGGCTGGCGGATGCTGTCGGGCGGCGCGGGCGTCGCACCGGCCCTGGCATCGATCGGGGTGATCGGCGTGCTGTCGATCGCCTGGTGGCTCTGGCGGCGATCGTCGGGCATCCGGTTCACCGACCTGCCGATCGCGGGTGCGCTGGTCGGGGGCAGTCCTGTCGTCGTGGTTCCGGCCTTCTTCGGGATAATGGAAGGCGGACGGATCCTGTCGGTGATCGGCACGCCGATCATGCTGGTCTCGGTCGTCGGCACCATCGTCTTCGGCAGCCTGATGCTGATGGAACGCCAGCGCCGACGCACCGAGACCGCCCTGCTGGCCGAACGTCAGCGGTTCCGCGCGATGGCCGACAGCGTGCCGGGTGCCTTCCTGCAATGCCTGCTGCCGGCAGACGGTCCGCCGGCGATCATCTATGCCGGCAATGGCATCCGCGATATCACCGGCGGCATCGATGCCGCACGGATCTGTGCCGACCCCGCACAGCTGGATGATCTGGTGGCCGACCACGCCCCGCGCCGGGCAATGGCCGCCATCCGCGATGCCATGCTGGGCATCGGGCCATCCCGTTTCGGGCTGCCGCTGGTGGGCCGCGACGGCATCACCCGCTGGGCGATGCTTCACGTCGCGGCGCCGCAGACCCTGGCGAATGGCGACCGGGTGGCCGATGTGCTGGCGATCGACGTATCCGACCTGCACCGCACCGAAGAGGAACTGCGCGCGGCACAGGTCACGGCCGAACAGGCCAACGCCGCCAAATCGATGTTCCTGGCGAATATGAGCCATGAACTGCGCACGCCGATGACCGGCGTTCTGGGCATGCTGGATCTGCTGGACGCAAGCCCGCTGAACGACAAGCAGCAGCGCTGGGTCACCGCCATGCGCCGATCCGCCGGCGGTCTGATGACGCTGCTCGACGACATTCTGGATCTGTCGAAGATCGAGGCCGGCCGGCTCAGCCTGTCGGAAGAACCCCTGGTGCTGGACCGGCTTGTGGGCGATGTGCTGGGCCTGTTCGAAGGCCGCGCCTCGCAGAAGGGTCTGGCCCTGACCGTGCGCCGGGCCAGCGGCGTGCCCGATGCGATCCTTGCCGATCCGATGCGGTTGCGGCAGGTGCTGATGAACCTGGTCGGCAATGCGATCAAGTTCACCGACAGCGGCTTCATTGAAATCAGGCTGGATGTTCTGGCCGGTCGGCATGGCGGTCCGGATCGCATCGCCATCGCCGTCGCCGATACCGGCGTCGGCATCGCATCGCAGGATCTGGCGCAGATCTTCGATCCGTTCACACAGGCCCGCGGCCCGATGAGCGGCCAGCCCGGCGGCACGGGGCTCGGGCTTGCGATTTCACACCGCCTCACCACCGCCATGGGCGGCGAATTGTCGGTCGACAGCCTGCCCGGCGTCGGGTCGGTGTTCACGGTCTATCTGCCCTGTCGGCCGGTCACTCCGCCCACCACCATTGCCGGGCCAGTGATCGGCGATGAGGCGGCCGCATTGACCGGGGGCCGTTTCTCGGGAAGGCGGGTGCTGGTGGCCGAGGACAATCCGGTCAACCGCGAGCTGATGGGCGAGGCGCTGCACCGGATGGGTTTCACGGTCACCGTGGTCGAGGATGGTGCCGCCGCGGTCGACATCTCGGCGCGCCAGCCCTTCGACGTGATCATCATGGACATGCAGATGCCGCGGATGGATGGTGTGGCCGCCACCCGCGCGATCCGCGCGCGTGGCGACACGGTGCCGATCATGGCGCTGTCGGCAGATGCGATGGTTGAAAACCGGCCACGCTATTTCGACGCCGGCATCGATGCCTTTGTCGCCAAGCCGGTGAACTGGGTCGAATTGCGGACCACCCTGATCACGCTGCTCGCCGGTGCGCCGCCGTCGCTGCCGGTCGATCACAGCCCACTGCCACCGCCCGCGCCGGCAGACAATCCCTCGGATCCCGGTGCTGATCCGGGGCAAGGCGCCGACCCCCTGGCACGGCTGACGGCCATGCCGGTCATCGACGACCACCGGCGGGCGGCACTCGATATGGCATTGGGTGCCGATCGATCGACCATGCTGTATGCACTGTTTGCCGAAAGTGCGATTGGCAGCGGCCGGCAGGTGCAGGCCGCAATCGCCGATGGCGACGCCAATGCCTATCGCAGCGCCTTGCATGCCCTGAAGGGCCTGGCGGCCAATTACGGGTTCGTGCGGCTCGCAAGCCTCTGCGCCTCACTGGAAGCCATGTCCCTCGCCGAGGCCGGAGTGCTGACCGAGCGGCTGGACGCCGAAATTCATGCCGCCGCCGCACGGAGCTGACCGTGACCACCCTCGTCAGTCTGTGGCTGTTCTTTTTCTAGACGATCGGTCTATAATGGGCCATGACCATTGCACCCAGCCCGGACATCCAGCGGAAGCGCGGCCGCCCCCGCAAGGCGACAGCAGCGGATGGCGACACCCGCGACATGCTGCTGCGTGCCGGCGTCGTGGCCCTGACAGAGCGGGGCTTTTCGGCCGTGGGGCTGGACGAGATCCTGCGTGCGGCCCGGGTGCCAAAAGGCTCGTTCTATCACTATTTCGCCAGCAAGGAGGCGTTCGGCGCCGCGTTGATCGACGCCTATGCCACCTATTTCGCCCGCAAACTGGACCGCTGGCTGGCCGACGAGACCCGGCCACCGCTGACGCGCCTGGCGGATTTCATCGCCGATGCCACCACCGGCATGGCACGCCATGGCTATCGTCGCGGCTGTCTGGTCGGCAATCTGGGCCAGGAGATCGGCACCCTGCCCGACCGGTTCCGCGCTCAGTTGCAACAGGTCTTCGCCGACTGGCAGGCCCGCACCGCCGCCTGTCTGCGCGCGGCCCAGGCCGATGGCGCGATCGCGCGCGATCATGACTGCGACCAGCTTGCCGCACTGTTCTGGATCGGCTGGGAAGGGGCGGTGCTGCGCGCCAAGCTGGAGCGGAGCCCGGCCGCACTCGACCTGTTCGCCCGGGGATTTTTCCGGTGTCTGGCCGCAGCCGCCACACCGGACCCGCCGACACCTGCCCCCCACCGCCGACCTGCTGCCTGATATCCCGCCCGCCCGATATCCTGTCCGCCCGATATCCTGTCCGACAGTACCTTGCGGCCCGTCTCTTCTGGCCGAACTCCGGAGTGTCTCCCTCGATGACCACCACGCCGATCAGCACCGCCATCAGCCGCTTTTCCGTGCCGGCCCTCGCCGACATGCCCCAGGACATCCGCGACCGCCTGCTGGCGGTTCAGGAGAAATCCGGCTTCATCCCGAACGTGTTTCTGGTGCTGGCGCGCCGCCCGGATGAATTCCGCGCGTTTTTCGCCTATCACGACGCGCTGATGGACAAGCCCGGCAATCTGACCAAAGCCGAGCGCGAGATGATCGTGGTGGCGACCAGCAATGCCAATGGCTGCCAGTACTGCGTGGTCGCCCACGGCGCCATTCTGCGGATCCGGGCCAGGAATCCGCTGATCGCCGACCAGATCGCGATCAACTATCGCAAGGCCGACATCACCGATCGTCAGCGCGCCATGCTCGATTTCGCCATGAAGGTGGCCTTCGAGGCGCAACTCGTGGACGAAGACGACTATGCCGGCCTGGCAGCCCATGGCTTCACGGAAGACGACGCCTGGGACATTGCCGGCATCGCCGCGTTCTTCGGCCTGTCGAACCGGATGGCGAACGTCACCCGGATGCGCCCGAACGACGAATTCTACAGCATGGGTCGCTGACCACCGACCATCCGGCCGTGGTGCAGACACCGGCCTCCGCAACGCCCCCGACCGCCGGCAGCATTCCACTGCCGGCGGTTCTCGTTTGATGAAGCGATGTTCAGCCTGACCCGGCATCTTCAGGACGGCGGGCAGATGATGCCGTGAACGCCGGTGAAGGCCGGCTGGCCATAAGCCAGAATCCGGTCGTCGAACCGGTCGGGACCACCGGCCACGAAAGCCGCGATGGCGAAATCGCCGTCGTCATCGGCATTCTCGGCCTCGGCGCCATCGGTCGCACCCGGAGCGCGGTCACCATTGGCCAGCAGCGCGCCGCCGCCAGGACCATGGGCCACCAGCACCACCACCGGATGCGCCGGAGAGCCGCCGGTAAGCGACAGCGCATCGAAACCATCGGCATCCGCGCACCAGTCGGCAAGGCTGTCGGTCGCGGTTGCGCGGGCATCGACCGCATAGGTGAAGGGCCGCCGCCAGCCATCGACCACGGCATCGCCCGGCAGGCCCAGACTGGCCGCCGGAACCCGCCCCACGGCAGCATCGCTGCAACCGGCCGCGGCAATGCCACCGCCTGCATCATCCGCCGGCGCCGGGCATGGCAGGTGACCATGTCGTGAAAGTTCAGCCGCAAGAACAGCCATCACCGCATCCAATCTTCTTTCGGTTGCAGTCGCCCGGGCTGCCGCGGCCTGTCCCCGCATCAGCGGCAGCACACTGCCGATCAGCAAGGCGAGCACGAATAACGCAATGGCAATCTCCACCAGAACGAAACCATCCTCAGCCTTTGATCGTCCCACGCGATTCCGACTCGACAAGTGATAACCCCTTCAGTATTTCATTCAAGACGATGGTATCTCGATAACCAAAACACCTTACACGGTCTTATTCCACAGCTTTTGCGTTATTTCTATAGGTAGTGGATTTTCATTATGAATATGATTAACAGTAGCAATTCCACCAGCAGGCCCCGGGATCTGGTTGATGCGCTGGTGGCGCGGGGGCTGATCGCGCCGGATGCGGCGGATCTGGTCCGACGCGAGGCGGCACGCATTCCCGGTGGCTCATTTGTGCGAGCCATAGAACATATGGCGCTGGTCGACGAGGCCGATCTGGTGTCGGTGCTGGCGGCCGAATCCCGCCTGGGTGTGTGGACGGGTGTGGATGGCGGGCCGGACCACCCGCCGCTCGACGCGGCGCTGGGCCGGCGGATGCCCGCCGAGGCGCTGGTCGCCGCCGGCACGGTCCCGATCACCGTGAAGGCCGGACGGCTGGTTCTTGCCATGCTCGATCCGGACGATCTGGCGGCCGCCGAAACCATGCGGCGTCGCCTGGGGCATGGCGGCGGCATCACGGGCGTGGTCATCGGCCGCACGGCCTTTGCCGGCCTGATCGGGCATCTCCATCGCGGTACGGAATTGGTCGATGCCATGATCCGCGCCGCCACCGATCGCGGCCATGGCGACGGCCTGACGATGGCGGCGGAGGCTGCCGCATCCGACGATCCGTTCCGCGATGCCCATGCGCCCGCCGCGGAGGAGAGCAGCATCACCCGGCTGGCGGACGGGCTGATCACCAGCGCGGTGCGCGCCGGGGCATCGGATATTCATCTGGATCCCGCCGCCGGCCATATGCAGTTGCGGCTGCGGATCGACGGGGTGCTGAACGCCTATCGGGTGCTGGATGCCAGCCTGGCGCTGGGCCTGATCACCCGGCTGAAGGTGCTGGCGGGACTGGATGCCGTGGTCACGCTGCAACCGCAGGATGGCCGCTTCACCACCCGCGCCGACGGCCTGCCGGTGGATATCCGCATCGCCACCCACCCGACGGTTCACGGCGAGGCCGCGGTTCTGCGCCTGCTCGACGCCGACCGGCGGCTGATGCAGCTTGGCGGGCTGGGGCTGGCGACACCGGTTTCGGCCGCACTGGCCCGGGTGGTGCAGCGGCCCGACGGGATCATCGTGGTGGCCGGGCCGACCGGCAGCGGCAAGAGCACCACCTTGCGGGCGCTGGTGGGCGCGATCGATCGGCGACGGCTGGCGGTGGCGACACTGGAAGATCCGGTGGAATACCCGCTCAACGGCGTTCGGCAGACCGATCTGTCGCGCCTGCCGGGGCTGGACTTCGCCGGCGGCATCCGGTCGCTGATGCGCCAGGACCCTGACGTGCTGCTGATCGGCGAGATGCGTGACGAGGCGACCGCCGCCATGGCCTATCGCGCCGCGATCACCGGTCACCGGGTGTTCACCACGCTGCATGCCGGCGACGTTCTGGGGGTGATCGACCGGCTGCGCGATCTGCGCCTGTCACCCGTCAGGTTGGCAGGCGTGCTGTCGGCAGTGGTGGTGCAGCGGCTGATCCGGCGGGTCTGTCCGTCCTGCACCGATCCGGTCCCCCACGATCCGGGTGCCGTCGGCATGGAGGTGAGCGCGCGGCCGCGTGGTTGCCCCGCCTGCGGCTTTCAAGGCTTCCGTGGCCGGATACCGGTCTGCGAACTGCTGGTGCCGGATGCGGGGTTCGAGGCATTGCTGGCCAAGGATGCGCCCCGGCCGCGTCTGGCGGCCGCCCTTGCCGCGGCCGGGCACCGGCGGCTGATCGACCATGCCCGCGACCTGCTGGCCGGCGGCCTGACCACACGGGCCGAGATCGAAGCCGTGATCGGGCCGCTCGACGCATGACCACACCATCCGATCCGATAGCCGGGCCGCAGGCGGGCCTGTGGCGGTTCCGTGCCGTCGATGCCGACGGCACGCTGATCCGTGGCCGGATATCGGCCAGCGATGTCGATGCGGCCGCCGGCCGGCTGGAGGCACGCGGACTGGACCCGATCGCCATTCGCCGCATCCGCGATGGCGGACGGTGGCAGGCGCGGCTGTCGGGCCTGCTGGCGGGTGAAGCCGAACGCCATGCCGCCCTGGCCGAAGGCTGGTCGGCGGTGGCGCTGCATCTGTCGGCCGATCGCGACCTGCCGGCAGCGCTGGACGCCGCCAGCCGCGGCGGCCTTGCCCGCACCGTGGCGCGGCCGTTCGCGGCCATGGCCGGGGCGATCCGCACCGGCCGGTCGCCAACCGACGCCGCCGCGGCCTGCGCGTCCGATCTGGGCCCGGTGGCACCGGCGGTGTTCGCGGTGGCCGAACGCACGGGCCGTCTGGTTCGGGCGATCGAGGATCTGGCCCGCCATCACGAGATGGAAGGCGGCATTCATGGCCGCATCACCCGCGCGCTGCGCTATCCGATGGTTCTGGGCCTGACCACCACCGCATCGATGGTGGCGCTGATCGGCGGCGCCTTGCCGGAACTTGCCGGCCTGATGACCGAACTGGGCGTGGACAGCGACGACCCCACCCTGGCGCTGGCGATCGCCATCGGCGATGCGCCCGAACTGGCCATCGGCCTGATCATCGGCCTGCCGGTAGCGCTGGTTCTGGGCCTGCGGCTGGCAAGCCGCAGGCCCAGCGTGGCCCGCCTGCTGGACCGCTGGTCGCCTGTGATGCGGCTGCGTCATCAACTGGCGGCCGCGCGCAGCCTGCGGGCGCTGGTTCTGGCGGCCGATGCCGGCGCGCCGGTGACCGATGCCCTGGCACTGGCAGCGATTGGGGCCGCCGATCCCGACCTTGCCGGCCGGCTCGACGATGCCCGGCGCCTGATCGCACGCGGCATGCCGCCCGCCGACGCGCTGGCGATGCTGGAACCCTGGCCACCGGTTGCCCAGGGGCCGCTGGTCGCGGGCGCCGCCGCCGGCCGGCTGACCGAGGCGGCGCGCAGCGCCGTGAAGGCGCTGGATCGCAGCATCGAACGCTCGGTCGACCGGCTGACCGCCTTGCTGGAACCGGCCCTGGTGATGGTTCTGGCTCTGGTCATCGCCGGCATCGGCCGGCTGGTGCTGGGCGCGCTCTATTCCGGTCTGGCAGAGGTCGGCGGATGAGGCCGCCGGTCATCGGCCCACGAACGCCGCCGCGCCCCGTGCTGCTGCTGGATCAGGGCGGGCGGCTTTGGGCGATCGGCCGGGTGCCGGGCGACCCGCATGGGCTGATCGCGCATCCCGGCCCCGACACACCCGGCAGATGGCGGCAGTTCGCAACCGATGCCGGTCGTCACTGGTGGCGTCGGGCCGCCATCCCGCTGGTGGTCGATCGCGGCCGGCCGGCGGTGGCGGTGATCGCCGTGCCGCGACTGGGCCGGCGGATGCGGCGCGCCATCGAAGACCGCCGCTGCCATGCCGCCGGTCAGGAGCTGGGTATCACCGCCGGCTTCGCCTGTCTGTCGCCACTGCCACCATCCGATAATCAGGCCCTGCAAGACCCCCGGCGACGGCCGACACGGCTGAGCCTCAGCCTGATCGCCGCCGATGATGCGCTGATGCAGGTGATCGCCGACGCCTCGGCCGCAGATATCTGGCTGTGCCCGGTGGCGCCGGTCGCCCTGCCCGGCCCGGCCATCAACAGCGCCGCCGGCGACGCGGCTCCCACCGATATGGCCGTGGTTGCCAGCACCCGCTGGACCGCCCTGCATGTGGCGATACAGACCACGGCCGGTCATGCCGGCACCATCGACCAGATCCTCTATGAAGCCGGCCATCCGGTCTTTGCCAGCCGGCGGCCGCTCGACGGGCTGTCCGCGGCCGATGCGGCGATGGATGGCGGCCGGGCTGTCAGACGACATCTGCGGCGGCAGCATCAATCCCCGGCACTCGACACCATCCTGCTCAGCGATACCCGGCCGGAGATCACCCTGTGGGCGGGGCTCTCGACAGCCGGACGCGGCACGCCGGACGATGACGACCAGCCGCCACGCCATGTGGAACCGCCGCGGATCAGCGGCACGGGGGCCGCGCCGGGGCATCTGGCGCTGATGGCGGTGGCCGGGCTGATCGATGGTGCGCCACTGCCGCACCTGCGGACCATCGGCACCACGCCCGGCCGGGGCACGACGGCGGCTCACGGGCTGACCGCCAGCCTTGGTGAGACCGGACCCCGGCGGCTGGGCATGGCAGTGGCGGCGCTGGGACTGGCATCAGCCGTGGTGCTGCCGGGTGTACAGGCGGCGCGGCTGGTCGATGCGTCCGAGATCGCCAGCCATCGCAGCCTGATCACCCGCACGATGCTGGAAGCGGCCATCCGCATGGCCGGCGGTGCCGCTCCAGCACGGATCGCCGCCGGCGAGCGGGTGGCCGCGGCCCTGGCCGGACTGGCCGCCATGGAGGCTGCGGACCCCATCGACCTGATCTGCGTGCTCGACCAACTGGCGATGCTGCGGCCTGACGGCATCGTCATATCCGGCATCGAACGCCAGCCCGGCGACCTGACGCTGGCCCTGACAGTGTCGATCGTCGATCCCGATGCCGCCAGCGCCGAACAGCGGCGGCAGGATTTCCTTGAAGCGATCGATGCCGCCGCCTTTGGCCTGGTGGCCCGGAACGGCCCCGCCGGCAGTGCCCAGGCCATAGCGCCGCTGACCCGGCCGCCCATGGAGCTTGCGGCCGCAGACAGCCCGGTGCCGGACGCGGCGGCCCCGTTTCTGGGCAAAGTGGTTCTGATCCCGGACAGGCAGCAACCTGCCACCACCGATACCGCAGGTGCTGTCTGCCGGCGGGGCGGTTTGCCACTGCAATCCACGGCGGCGCCGCCGGCATCCATGCCGGGCCCGATGTCACCGGCCATCGCCTCTCAGGCCGGCCGACTGCGGCCCGGCTGGCGACTGCGGCCTGACTGGCGACCACGGACCGGCTGGCGACCGCGGGCCGGCTGGCGACCGGAGTTTGGCTGGCGACCGGGGCAGCCGCGTGGGGCCGCAGCACCTGCGGCCGGGATGCAGCAGGATCCCGGCCAGGATGCGAAGCGGCGGCGGGCCCTGTCGCTGCCGCTGGTTCTGCTGGTGATGGCGGTGATCATGGTCGGAGCGGTTGATCTGCGGCTGGCGCTGACGGTACGCGATGCCGCGGCCCGCGCCGAGGCGGCAGCCGCGCTGACCGATGCCGCCGCCGCCGATCGGACCCGGGCCGAGGCAGCTCAATGGCGACTGGAGACGGGTCGCGATCTTCTGGCACGCGACCCGCGACCGCTGTTCATGCCACCACCGCCGGGCGCGCTGCTTCGCGCGTTGAGCGACCGGGCCGCGGCGGCGGGGGTCACCGCGATCCGCCTGTCGCTGAGTGACGCCCCGACAGAACCGGTAACGGCAGACAGCCGGCGGTCCGGCCCCCGCACCCTGCCCTATCCACCATCCGACGAGCTGCTGCCACGGTTGCGGCCGGTGGTGGTGACAGCGGACCTGACCGCGCCATCGGATGTGGAACTGCGACTGGCCGTCGCGGCGATGCGGGCGGTTCTGCCCGGCCGCGCGGTGCCTTCGCTGATCAGCATCAGCGACCGGCCGGCCGAAGGCACCGCCGTGGCCCGGGTGGCGCTGCGCTTCACCACCATCGATCCGGCATCGCTGCCCGGTTGGACCATGACCACTGCCGACCCGCTGGCGCCTTTTCTGGCGGCCGAAAGCGCCATCCTGCCTGCCGCCGCTGCCCATCGCGCGCGCCTCAATGACGGCAGCTTCCGGTCGCTGATGCTGTCGTTGGCCGACCATCGCCGGCGGCTGAGCCAGCGTGACGCGGCGGATGACGACACCGGTGGCGATGCCGCCCCGCCGCCGCGGCTGGTGACACTGGATGGCATCGCACGTGGCCGTGACGGCGGCTGGCGGCTGTGGCTGAACGGCCGCCGGATCAGCAACGCGGCGGAACCGTCGCCGGATGATCCGGTGATCCGGGCGGTGGGTCGCGGTCATGTCAGTATCGCCGCCGATCGTCGTGGTGTCGCCGTGGCGCTGAAGATCGGCCAGACCCTGTGCATCGGGTCCGTCGGGCAGCTGCCGCTGGAGGCGTGCCGATGATCCCCCGCCTGCCGACACGGCCGATCAGGCCCCTGCTGATCATGCTTCTGATCATGCTGCCGGCCCTGATGCTGGCCGCCTGCGGGGCTGCCGATCAACGCGACCGGGCGCAGGGGTTGAGCCGAGACGACTATCGCGCGCTCGCAGGCGCACCGTCCGCCACGCCGCCGCCGGATCAGGAGCCGGTGGTTCAGCCACCGCCGGTGCCTGATCCCGATGATGACGAGGCCGTCGCGGTGCCATCCGCCGCCGATCTGGCGCTGTTGAACCGTCCGGTGACGATCACCGCCACCGATCGGGTGCCGGTCGCGGATCTGGTGGCGGAACTGGCAGGGCAGGCCGGCATCGATGTGGTGATCGATCCGGCGCTGGATGGTGCCGCACGGGTTTCGCTGGACCGGACGCCGCTGGGACGGGCCCTTGCGGCCATCGGCCGGCAGGCGGGCTTCGTGTCGCGGATCGAGGATGGCGTTCTGGTGGTGGAGCGCGACCGGCCGGTGGTGCGCACGTATCGCATCGAGCAGCCCGATATGGTGCGCAGCGTGCAGGGCGCGGTTGCCGCCTCGTCGGAACTCGACACCGTCGGCACCGGTGGTGGTGGCAATGCCGATCGCAACGGATCGTCGATCGCGATCCGCAACCACACCGACGGCGATTTCTGGACCGATCTGGAAGGCTCGCTGGCGGCCGTGCTGGGTATTCCGGCTCTGGCATCCGCCGATGTCATGGCCGCCGATCCCGCCCGCCCGCGGCTGACGGTGAACCGCCGTGTCGGTCTGGTCGCCATTTATGGCGATGCCCGCGCGCAGGAGGCCGCCCGCCGGGTGATCGACGGCCTGCGCCGCACGGCGGCACGTCAGGTGCTGATCGAGGCGCGGGTGGTGGAAGTTGCGCTGAACGAAGGCTATGAGGCGGGCATCAACTGGTCGGCGGTGCTGTCGGGCGATGTGGTTCTGGGCGGCCGGTTCGGTGCGCCCGCCGCCCGGATCGCCAATGGCGTCGATGATGTGTTCAGCGTCGGCATCAATGGCAGCGACATCGATGCGCTGATCGGGCTGGTGGCGCGGTTCGGCGCGGTGCGCACCTTGTCGAGCCCGCGCATGACGGTGCTGAACAATCAGACCGCTCTGCTGAAGGTGGCCGAGAACGCGGTCTATTTCACGCTGGATGTGGAACGCGAGACCGATGACGAGACCGGCGACACCCGGCTGACGGTGAATTCCCGCCTGAACACCGTGCCGATCGGTCTGGTGCTGGCGGTGCAGCCGGTTGTGTCGTCCAACGGCAGCACCGTGGTGATGACCGTGCGCCCGACCATCACCCGCGTCGCCCGCGAGGTGCCCGATCCCGGCGTGGCGGTGGTGTCGCAGAACCAGGTGGAAAGCCTGGTGCCGGTGGTGGAGGTGCGCGAGCTGGACTCGGTTCTGCGCATGCAGTCGGGCGAGATCATGATCATGGGCGGGCTGATGGAAGAACGCGCCCGCCTGGATGAAAGCGGCGCACCGGTGCTGAAGGATCTGCCCTGGCTGGGCCGGCTGTTCCGCGCCGACAGCGACCAGACCCGGACGGTGGAACTGGTCGTGTTTCTGCGCGCCACCATTCTGGCCGCTCCCGGCGCGGGCCAGGGCAGCGGCACCGTGGCGCCTGCCGATATCGACCTGTATCGCGGCTTCACCACCGATCCCAGACCGCTGCCATTCCCGTCGCGCCGCAGTCGCCCGGCGGCGGCGCCGCTTCCGCCTGCTCCCACCTCGAACGCCCCTCCCCCGATTCCCATCCCAGATGAAAGCGAGCCCCAGAGATGACGGACATCACATCCATCCGCCCCGACACGGACCAGCCCGCTCTTGCAGCCAGCCATCGGCGCGACCGGCCGGGCGATGGCGATCGCGGGTTCACCCTGGTCGAGGTCGCGATTGCCCTGATGGTCATCGCCCTGCTGGTCGGTACGGTTCTGCAGGCGCAAGGCATGGTCGGCAACACCCGCGTGCAGGCGCTCATATCGGATGTCGGTGCCATCCGGACCGCCTTCTCCCAGTTTCAGGAACGCTATGGCGCCCTGCCGGGAGATTATGCCGGCGCGGCTGGTCTGAGAACGGGGGTCGCGCCCGGCAATGGCGATGGCGTGCTGGCCGGCACCGGCCCCAGCGATGAAAGCGCCGCGGTCTGGCAGCATCTGACCGCGGCGCAGTTCCTGACCAATCTGAAGATCCCGGCGACCGGTGTCCTGGTGCCGGCAACGCCGCTGGGCGGTCAGTACCAGGTCTTTCAAGATTCCACCGGCACCTGGTTGCGGATCGGCAACATGGCGACCAGCGACAACTCCGGGCCCCTGCTGACGGTCGAACAGGCGCGGCGACTGGATCAGGAACTGGATGACGGTCTGCCCGCCACGGGCAGCGTCATGAACAAGACCCCCGCCTGCCAGGGTGAGGGCATCAACATCTATAACCTTACATCCAGCGCCACATGTCTGGTCCAGGTGCTGATGCCGTGATCCGGCAGCACACGACATTGCGGGCGGTTGTGGCGGTGGCGGCGATCCTGGTCATGCCGCCACCGCCGCTGAGTGACCCGCTGCCGCCCGAGCCCGGCCCATCGGTGCTGCGCGATCTTGTGCCCAGAACATCGACACTGGCAGCGCTGACGGTGGGCATTCCCGATCAGGATACAGGCGGCGGCGCCCCGTTTGCCGCGATCACCTGAAGCCGGCCCGCAACCCGCATCGACGGCAGATGAATGGTCACCGTGGTGCCGATGCCCACGGTGCTGTCGATCTCCAGCCGGCCGCCATGCAGTTCGACGATCGCCTTCGACAGTGGCAGCCCCAGCCCGGTGCCCTCGAAGCGTCGGCTGAGCGCACTTTCGATCTGGCCGAACGGGGTCAGCACGCGATGCAGATCGGCGGGTGATATGCCGATACCGGTGTCGCTGACATGAATGTCCAGCCCGCCATCGTCGGGCAGAGTGGCATGAACGGTGACCCGTCCGCCGCGTTCGGTGAACTTCACCGCATTCGACAGCAGGTTCAGCAGCACCTGTTTCATCCGCCGTTCATCGACCATGATCTTGGGCAGATCCGGGGCCAGCCGGGTCTCCAAGGTGATGGCGGCGGCATCGGCCCGGGCCTGCACCATACCGCGGGTGCGGACGACGATCGGCGCCAGGGCGACCGGCCTCTCGTCCAGATCCAGGCGGCCGGCCTCGATCTTTGACATGTCGAGAATATCGCTGATCACCGCCAGCAGGTGGCCGCCGCTATCGGTGATGTCACGGGCATATTGCAGATAGCGCGGATTGCCCACCGGCCCCAATGTCTCCAACGCGATCATTTCGGAAAATCCGATGACCGCGTTCAACGGGGTGCGCAATTCGTGGCTCATATTGGCCAGGAATTCGCTCTTGGCCCGGTTGGCCAGTTCGGCCGCCTCCTTGGCGTCCAGAAGGGCGGCCTCGGCACGCCTGCGTTCCGCCCCCACCAGGGCCAGGGCGATCAGATCGGCCAGAGAGCCCGCGAAATTCACCTCGTCCTGCGCCCATTTGCGCGGCGCGCCAAAATGTTCGCAGCACAGGATTCCGACCAGACGGCCATCGACCCGCACGGTCGCATCCATCAGCGCGCCCAGCCGGTTGCCACCGCGGGGCAGGTCCATCACCTCGGCCATGGCCGGATGGCCAATGGCATGTTCCACCACCAGCACCCTTTCGGGCATCAGGGCGGCGAAATAGCGCGGCATCGCGGTGATCGAAATCATCCGCCTGTCTTCGGCAAGCCGCTGATCCAGAGGCATATGAGCGCCGGCACTGGCATCGAAATGGTCGACACAGACAAAATTGCCGGGGGCCGCGCGGCTGGCGGCGTCGACCACCGTGTCATCCCCCCCTGCCAGCCAGATGGTGACCCGGCCGACATCGATGATTTCCGCCGCCGTCTCGGCCACCACCCGCATCACGCTCAACGGGTCGCCGGTGAACAGGCCACCGCCATGGGCGATCGCGGCGATGGCGCCGTTCTGCCGCCGCAGCCGGGTTTCGCGGCTGCGCAACGCATCTTCGGCCAGCCGCCTGTCGGTAATGTCATGAACCACCACCAGTTGTGACGCGGCCCCGGCATAGCGCAGCGCGCAGGCGCCAAGCAGCCCCCAGAACGCCCGGCCATCGGCCCGCATCATCGGCGTCTCGAACCGTTCGCTGGCCGTGATGCCCTGCAATTCGGCCAGGGCCAGACCGGCAACGGCAGGGTCGGGAAACAGCCGGTCGAAAACGATGCCGCCGGCGATATCGCCCCCCACCATGTCATCCAGGCCGAACGCCTCGATGGCGGTGCGGTTGGCGAACAGCAGCCGGCGGGTTTCCTGCATGACGATCAGCATCGGCAGGGGTGCTGCCTCGGCAATGGCGCGGAAGCGTTCCTCGCTTTCGGCCAGGGCCCGTTCACGGCGCCGGATGTCTGTGGCATCGCGTGCCACCACCACCAACCCGCCATCGGCGGTGGCCCGCTCGCTCAACTCGATCATCCGGCCATCGGCCAGTTGCACATCGATCAATCCGTCGATCTGCCGGCTCTGGATCTCGGCGTAACGGCGCATGGCCGCATGAACGGTCCCCGCCGTCCCGCTGCGATAGGCACCCCGTGTCACACCGGCCCGGATCAGATCCTCAAGCCGGGCGCCCGGTTCCAGCAGGTCTGCGACCATGCTGAACAGGTCGACCATCCGCCGGTTCACCGTCACCAGACGAAGCTCCGGATCATAGATCGCGATCCCCTCGCGGGTGCTGTCGAACGCATCCAGCATCAGGCGATGGGCTGTCCAGGCACGCGCCTCGGCCTCCAGACGGTCGGTGATATCGCTGGAGACCCCGCGATAGCCGATGATCCGGCCGCGCGCGTCCAGGATCGGCCGGCCGCTGTCCTCGATCATCCGTCGGCCACCCTGGGCATCGATCAGTTCATAGCGCATCCCCTCGAAGCTCTCCCCGGCCTCGACCACCGCCAGATGCGCCTGCCAGCAGCGGTCCTCGGCAGCCCGCCAGTCAGCGGCGGGCAATTCGGCCCGCCGGGTGCCGATCAGCCGCTCGGCGGCAAGCCCCAGCCGGTCGGCGATGCGGCGCGACACATAGGTGAAGCGGCCGTTATTGTCGATTTCCCAGATCCAGTCGGTGGTGATGCCCGATACGTCCCGGAACCGCTGTTCCGACGCGCTGAGCTGGCGGTTGCGGTCGGCAACCAGCCGCGCATGGTGGGTCATGGTCCGCACTGCCTGCCGGGCGCGTGCCGCAGCACTCCACACCAGCCCCATCATCAGCAGCAACGCAATCGCGACCAGCGGCATGGTCTGCACCAACAGTGCCCGGCCCGGTCGTGACGGTTCCCAGCTCAGCCAGGCCGCCGGCCAGTTGTCGCCGTCACCCAGAGCGAAAGCCGCGTCGGATGCGGGCTTATGCGGCGTTACAACCATATCGGCCAGACCGGCCACAGCGAAATGATCGATGAAACTGTCGTCCAGCCATTCAAAGACCACCAGGGCCGCAGGGTCGGTCTCGGCCGCGGCCAGTTCGGTGCCAAACGCACTCAACCGCGCGACCAGAACCAGAGCCGCCTGATCGCCCAGCCGCACCACGGCAGCGGCGGCGTCGGGAGGATCGCTCGCCACGGTAAAGGTGCGGCCGACCAGCGGCGCGACCGCCTTCAACAGCGCCAGCGCCGTCCGGTCGGTCTCGACGCCATCACCTGCCACGTCAGCGGCCACGGCCAGATACACCACCGACAGGTCCGGGCGTACCACCATGCTGCCGTCCAGGCTGAACATCCGGTGCATATAGGCCCCGTAATTATCGGTCAGCCATGCGATATCCACCGGTGACGATGCCGCCCGTACGGCATCATCCCACCAGGTATAGTCGATCATGGTGCGCCGCAGATCGTCGACGCGGGCGTCATACAGCCCCTTCACCAGCCGCTGCTGTTCAGACAGCGCGCCCCGGTCCTGAACGATCGCGGCCGATACCACAATCACGCCGACCAGCAGTATACCGATCAGCATCACGCCCAGAATCGGCCGGATCAGCTTGCCGAAGCTGACATTCGCAAGCCCGGCTCCACCGGCTGTGGTCTGGTTCGATAGCTGACTGCCCGGCGGCCCGTTCTCCGGTCGGTTGCGATGCTGGATGCCGATGCGCACGGACGCCCTATCTCCTCACCGGATCACCGGACCGGGCCTGCAGCCGTCTCGGACTGTGTATTCCGCGGGCCGCGGCGTTCCGTGGAACATCAATGTTCCATGGTGGAAGTGTTGCAGCCCGCGAGACCCGGTGCAAGCCCGCGAGACCCGGTGCAAGACGGCCGTGCCGTTCCCATCGGCCCGCCCTGTCCTGCCCTCTGCCATATCAGGCGCCCGGGTCCGCCCGGTATCCGGCCGATGCTGTGTCTTCTGACCTCCTCATGTTTACAGCATCATCCGCCCGGTTGTCGCGGCAAGATCAGGCCGCATGGGTGCGGGCAAGCCGTTCACCCAGCTTGCCGGGCGCCTCCTGCAGCCGGGGATCGCCGGCGGTGATTTCAGCAAGACCCTGAGTTGCCGCCGCCAGATCGATGATCAGACGCGGAAGCTCGACATCCGGCACCAGCGCCTCGATCCGGTCCCAGCCAACCGGCTGGGCCACCGCCTCCAGTCCCATGATCTGGCCACGGGCGGCCTGAAGCACCGCATGCATCCGGGCAGTGGCCGTGCCCGGCGCCGTCACCTTCACGGGCCGCAAGGGTTCCAGCAGCACCGGATCGCCTTCGGCCAGGGCATCGGCCATCGCCTGACGCGCCGCGGTCCGGAAGGCCATGTCGGAACTGTCGACCGCATGATGCTGACCATCCAGCAGCGCCACCGCCACATCGACCACCGGAAATCCCAGCGGCCCGGTGGTCAGGGCATCGCGAATGCCGGCTTCGACGGCCGGCACGTAATTGCGCGGCACCGACCCGCCGACAGTCCGATCCTCGAAATGAAAGCCCTCGCCCCGATCGAGCGGCACGACCTCGATCGAGACATCGGCAAACTGGCCATGGCCACCGCTCTGCCGCTTGTGGCGGCCGCGGGCACCGGCCGGGCGGCGCAGGGTCTCACGAAAGGCGATCTTCGGTGGCCGGGCCTCGACCTCGATTCCGAACCGCAGCCGCAACCGTTCCACCGCCAGAGCCAGATGGCGTTCTCCCTGCCCCATCAGCACCGTCTCCGAGGTCTCGGGGCGGGGGTCGATGCGATAGGACGGATCCTCCTCAACCAGCCGGGACAGGGCTGCACCCAGCTTGGTTTCGTCGGCGGCGCGGCTGGCGACCAGGGTGACCGCCGCAATCGGCGCCGGGGCCTGCACGTGCCGCCGGTCATCGGGTTCATCCAGAATACCCGTGGCATCGACCAGCACCCCCGGCGGCACGGTTTCCAGCCGCGGCAGCACCACCACCTCGCCCGCAACCGCCGGATCGGAGCGGCGGATCAGGGCCGGTCCATCGAGCATGCCGGTCTGGCCCAGCCGCTGGCCGGCGAAATCGCATCCTTCGGCAACGGTGCCGGACCAGACCCGCGCCAGCCCCACCCGGCCCAGATGCGGCAGATGCAGGATCTTGAACACCCGCGCCCGCATCCGTCCGTCATCGACCCCGCGGACAGGTGCCTCCGCCCCGGCCGCCCCGGCGGCGGCGCTCTCGCCCCCGGCCCTCGCACCATCCGCCATCATCTCGCCCGGGGCGAGGATACCCTGGCGGCAGGCGGTCACCGTCACATCCGGGGTTTCATGGCGCAGCGCCTTCATCAGCCGCCGCACGCCGAAGCCTTCCAGGGCCGTGCCGAAGAACACCGGCACGATATGTTCGCGACCGAATTCGCGGCCCAGATCCTGATAGATCTCGGCACGTGGCGGCTGGGTCTCATCCAGCAGTTGCTCCAGCAGCACGTCATCGAAATCCGCCAGAGTCTCCAGCATCACCCGCCGGGCATCCTGTTCCCGTGCGCTCAACGATGCCGGCAGCCGCACCACTTCCGACGCCGAACCCGGCCGATAGCGATAGGCGCGCTCGCTGGCCAGATCGACATGGCCGACCACCCGTTCGCCGCCGCCGGGGCCATGCTCACGGATCGGCACCTCGCGCAGCACCAGCGGCCGGCGGCTGACCGACTGAAGGGCATCAAGGATCTCGGCAACCCGCACGCTCAAGGTGTCGACCTTGTTGATGAACACCATATGCGGCATGCGCGTGCGTTCAAGCAGCGCAAAGATCGGCGCCAGCGCCTCCACCCGCGCCGGGTCGGGCTCGCACACCACCACCGCCACATCCGCGACGCTCAACACGTCACGCATGTCCTGGCGGCAATCGGCGGCGCCCGGGCAGTCGAGAATCGTCCAGCGCTCGCCCAGATAATCGATCCGGGCTGTGTTCAGGGTCAATCCGCCCGATATCTGACCACGTGCCTCGGGCCAGGCATCACCGCGGGCGGAGCCGTCCGACACCCGGCCAAGCCTGGCGGTGGTGCCGGAAATCCACAGCATCGCTTCCAGAAGACTGGTCTTGCCGGTGCCGTACGGGCCGATCAGGGCGGCGCAGCGCGGCGCCGCCGGTGCTCTGTCGGGCATCGCCGCCCCACCGTCCCTGGTACCATTCATGGTCGTGGACATGGACATCCTCCCCAGCGGGCCAAGGCCGCGGTCGGCCAACTGGGCCGCACGGTCCCGGCCGGGTGCGCGGGACGTGATGGGGACGTGGTCTGGTCGTCGGGGTGCGTGGCAGGTACCGGTCGGACAGCATTCGTCCCACAGCATCCGCCATGTCAATCGCCCCCCGCGACGCGGGTCCGCGATCCGTCCCTTTCCGATTGTCACGGAACCCCCCGGCAGCAATGCGGGGTGCCTGTCTGCGGCAGGTGGCTCCGGCTCGATCTGGTCGATTACTCATGCTCGCGCGCTCCAGGCGACGACGCAAGGGAAACCGCATCCACGATCGTGGACAGAAGACGATGACAGCGGCACGGAGCCGCCGCTCCGGATGCCGGTCTCAGACTCCGGCTTGACTCCATCCCGGTCCGGGATTAGAACAAAAAGAGAACAAAATGATCTGCCCGCCGGCCTCCGGCATGGCCCGATCAACCGCTCCAGGGCGCGCTCCAGGGGGACCGATACCATGCCGCCGATCAGGCCGTTCAGCATCGTCGCCACCACCACCACCCCGGCCGTGCTGCCGGCCGCGGCCGGATTGCCCGCCGCGGGATGGCGGGTCAGGCCGGCGCGACCGGTCATGCGCCGGCTGCCGGGCGATGACCGGGTGTCCGGCACCGGCGGCGGCCGCCTGCCGCCCGCACCGATGCTGGCCGATCTGGCCCGCATGGTGACGGAAGCCAAGGCTGGATCATGCCTGCAACACTCGGAGGATGCCATGCCACGTGCCGATCGGCTTGCCAGCCCGCGCAGCATTCCGCAGACCCGCGATCCGGGCATCCGCGTGCGACCGTCGCGGCTTCTGGCCGCAGCCGCGATGGCCACCGCCGAAGCGGCACTGCGCGAGACCGATCCGCGGGCAGTGGACGACGCCCCTGTCGATGACGTCCCTGTGGACGAGGCATTTGTGAACGAGACACTCGCCAAAGGCGGGCGGCCGGCGACACGCCCCGACAAGATTGCTCAGTTGAAGGCCACCATCGCCCGGATCGAAGGCCAGACCACCCCGGCCCGCTTGCCCTCGGGACACAACAATAATCCGGCAGTGCGGGTGATCAGCACCGGCTGTGACCAGATCGACGGCCTGCTGGGCGATGGCGGTCTGGCCCTTGGCCGGCTGCACGAAATCATCACGGCCGAAGCCGGTGACTATCCGGCAGCCGGCACCGCCCATGGCACAGGGCTGGGTCTGGCCGCCCTCTGGGCCGCCACGGTCGCGGGCGGCCATCAGGGTGCCGATCAGGGCATCGGATCCGGTGGTCCGGTGCTCTGGGTCGGCGGTTGGCCGGCACCCTATGCGCCCGGCCTGGCTGATTTCGGCCTGGACCCGGCGCGGCTGCTGGTGGTGCCGGCCCGGCGCAGTGCCGAGCGGCTGTGGGTGATGGAGGAAGCAATCCGCAGCGGTGCGGTCGCAGCCGTGGTCGGTGAGGTGGCCGATGTCGATCCTCTGGCGACCCGGCGCCTGCAATTGGCCGCGGCGGAAGGTGGTGGCATGGTCCTGCTGATCAGGCCGGTGGCACACAGCCTGCTCAGGCCAGCCCCCCGCGATGCAGCCGGGCGGGATGACGGCAACGATCCGGCAGCCCTGCTCGCCCGTCTGCCGCCCAGCGCCGCCGCCAGCCGCTGGGCCGTCACCGCGGCGCCCGCCGCCGCGGCATCCTGGCCGGCCGCCGCCGGTTACCGGACCCGGCCGATCGGCCGGCTGCACTGGCAGCTGGACCTGTTGCGCGCGCGCGGCAGCCTGCCCGCGCGGCTGATGGTCGGCTGGTCTGCCGACCAGCCCGGCCGGCTGTCGATGGCATCACCCGAGGCCGGCATGGCGCCGGCCTCAGCGCCCCAACCGGCCATGGCCAGGATGCCGCAGGCCACCGGTGACGCCCTGCCCCGGCGCGGCTGGTTCGGGCTTGGACGTGGCGGCCTGAACGGCATCCGCCCCGGCGCCACCGGCTGAATGGTCACCGGATCTCCGGCGGCCGGCTTCTCGCCCCCCGTTCGTCAATCCGGTTCCCGCCATGCCAGACATCCCCGTTCCCGCCCGGCGGCGGCAGATCCTGCCCCGACGCGTGCTGGCCCTGTCTCTGCCAAACCTCGCCCTCGACCGGCAGGCAGCCCTTGCCGCAGCGGCCGGGGACGATCAGGCGGCCCGCGACTGGCGCCATGGCCCGGCCGCCTGTCATGTCTCCGGCCCACGCGGGCCGGTGCTGACCGCAATCAGCCAGACCGCCCGCGACCAGGGCGTGCGGCCAGGCATGACACTGGCCGAGGCCCGGGCCCGGCTCTCCGCGATCCGCCTGGTACCGGCCGATCCGCGTGGAGACCGCCATCTTCTGGCCCGGCTGGCCGATATGGCCGATCGCTTTTCACCAGCCGTCGCCCTGGATGGCGGCCGGGGGCTGCTGCTCGACATCACCGGCGTCGCCCATCTGTTCGGCGGCGAGGCGGCCTTGGCGGCACGGGCCGCGCAGCTGCTGAGCCGGCAGGGGCGGTTGACGATCAGAACCGCCATTGCCCCCGGACCGCTTGCCGCCTCGGTCCTGGCCCGCCACAGACAGCCATCGCTGATCATCACGCCGGATGGTGCCGATGCCGCCGCCGCCCTGGCCCATGCGGTTGGCCCCCTGCCGATCGAGGCGATCGTGGAAGACCATCCGCAGGCCGTGCAGGGGCTGGCGCGGCTGGGCATCCGTCGGATCGATGCGCTGAATGCCCTGCCCCGGCAATCGGTTGCCGAACGTTTCGGACCCGATGTGATTGCGGCACTCGACCGGTTGTATGGCCGCATGGCCGATCCGCTGCATCCGCGCCGGCCGCCGGCCGCGGTGGAAGCACGGATCAGCTGGGCCGAGCCGATCGGCCGGGCGGAAGACATTGCCGCCGCCACCGCCTCTCTGGTCGACAGGCTGGCCGGCGATCTGGCCACGGCCGGTCTGGGGGCCCGGCAGTTGCTGCTGTCGGCCCATATCGTCGATGGTGCCGTGCGGTCGGCCGAGTTGGGGCTGGCCATGGCCAGCCGCGACCCGGTGCATCTGATGCGGCTGCTGGCCGAGCGTCTGGACCGGATCGATCCGGGCCTTGGAATCGAGGTGATGGTGCTGTCGGCACCCCGTGTGCAACGGCTGGGCGTGGCCGATCGCGCCCTGCCGGGGCTGGTCTCTGGCGCCCTGCCGGGCCTGATCTCTTGCGCCCTGCCGGGGTTGTCCGGCCGCGGACAGGCAGTCCCGGCTGGCCAGCCGGTGGCGATCGCCGCGCTGATCGACCGCATCGATGCCCGGCTGGGCAGCGGCCGGGTGCGGGCGGTGCAGATCGATGCCGCAGTCCTGCCCGAAGCCGTGGCCAGGCTGGTTTCCGCCACCGGACAGGCCATCGGGCTGGACAATCTGCCCACACGCGCCCCCGCGGCGCTTGACGGGCCGCACCGGCCCACCGCCCCCCGACCGCCACGGCTGCTGCCACGACCCGAACCGGTCACCGTGATCGCCGCCCTGCCCGATGACCCGCCGGCCCAGCTGCGCTGGCGCGGCCGGCTGCACCGTGTGCGACTGGCCGATGGCCCTGAACGGCTGCACGGTCCCTGGTGGCAGATGCCGGGGCAGGTGCCGGGGCAGGTGCCGGGGCAGGTGACTGAGACCCGCGATTACTATCGCATCGAAACCTGGGACGGGGATCGCCTGTGGGTCTTCCGCGCCGGCACCGCACCGGGCCTCGGCGCCGATATCCCGCCGGCCGGGACAGAAGAGCCCGGCTGGTTCGTCCATGGAATTTTTCCATGATCTTTCAAAACGGTCCTGGAGGTTCCAGGCCCCCTTCCTTCAGATCAGGGCCCAATTCCCATGCAGGCACCAGGATGTGTCGAACTGGAGATCACCAGCAATTACAGCTTCCTGCGCGGTGCATCGCATCCTGAAGAACTGGTGGCCACGGCCACGGCCCATGGCTTCGATCGGATGGCGATCGCCGATCGTGCCAGTCTGGCCGGGGTGGTGCGCGCTTATGTGGCGGCGCGCAAACTGGGAATGGTGCTGCATGTGGGGGCCCGACTGGACCCCGCCGATGCGCCGCCGATGCTGGTCTATCCACGCGACCGGGCGGCCTATGGCCGGCTGTGCCGGTTGCTGACCCTGGGCAAGCGGCGGGCGCCAAAGGGCGGCTGCGATCTGCGTCTGGCCGATATTCTGGCCGCCGGGCCGGATCATGAAATCCTGCTGCTGCCGCCGATGTCCTGCCCGGCCGGCGGCCCTCACCCCGACTGGGATCTGCATGCCGCAACCGCAGCCCGGCTGGCCGCCGCCTTTCCCGATGCGGTGCATCTGGCGGCCCGCCATCTTCTGGGCGGTGACGACGATATCCGCATCGCCCGGATTGACGCCCTGGCCGGCCGGCTGGGGATCGACATGGTGGCGACCGGCGATGTCCGGATGCATGTCCCGGAACGGCGGGTGCTGGCCGACCTGCTGGTCTGCATCCGCGAGCATGTGGTGATCGATCAGGCCGGGTACCGTCTGGCCCGCAATGCCGACCGCTATCTGAAACCGCCCGCCGAGATGATCCGCCGCTTCGCCCGCTATCCCGATGCGATCGCCGCCAGCCGCAGGATCTCGGACCGGCTGCTGTTCCGGCTGGACGAGCTTTCCTATGACTATCCCCTGGAAGGCGGTCTTGATGGCGAAACCCCGCAAGGCGCGCTGAAAAGGCGCTGCCGCGAGGGGCTGGCCTGGCGCTATCCGGCGCGGCTCTGGCCCGATGGTCCGCCGTCTGAGATACAGGCCCGTATCCGCACCGAACTCGATCTGATCGGCCGTATGGGCTATGCGCCCTATTTCCTGACCGTCGATCAGATCGTCCGCTTCGCCCGCGATCGGGGCATTCTGGCGCAGGGCCGTGGTTCGGCGGCGAATTCGGTGGTCTGTTTCCTGCTGGGGATCACCGCGGTCGATCCGTCGAAAGTGGATCTGCTGTTTGAACGCTTCATCAGCGAGGCCCGCGACGAGCCGCCCGATATCGATGTCGATTTCGAGCATGAGCGCCGCGAGGAGGTGATCCAGCATATCTATACGAAATATGGCCGCGCCCATGCGGCGCTGGCCGCCACCGTGATCAGCTATCGCCCCAAAAGCGCGCTGCGTGATGCCGGTCGGGCACTGGGCCTGGACGACGACACCACCGGCCGGCTTTCAGGGCTGATCTGGGGCCGGTCGGACGATCCGATCGGGCGGGATCAGCTGATCGAGGCCGGGCTCGATGCGGATGCGCCACGTATCCGGGCAACGCTGACGCTGGCCGCCAGCCTGCTCGGCTTTCCACGGCATCTGTCGCAGCATGTCGGCGGCTTCGTGCTGACCCGGCGGCCGCTGGAGGAAACCGTGCCGATCGGCAATGCCGCGATGCCCGACCGGACCTTCGTTGAATGGGATAAGGACGATCTGGATGCCTTGGGAATCCTGAAGATCGACATTCTGGCGCTGGGCATGCTGACCGCGCTGCGCAAGGGGTTCGACCTGATCGCCCAAACCACCGGCCGCCACTGGACCATGGCGACGGTGCCGCCCGAGGATCCGGCGGTGTACGACATGCTGTGCCGGGCGGATGCGGTGGGCGTATTCCAGGTGGAAAGTCGCGCCCAGCTGAACATGCTGCCCCGCCTGCGGCCGCGCACCTATTACGACCTGGTGATCGAGGTGGCGATCGTCCGTCCCGGCCCGATCCAGGGCGACATGGTCCATCCCTATCTGCGCCGGCGCGCCGGGCTGGAGCCGGTGGAATACCCGTCCGAGGCCCTGCGCGCGGTGCTTCAGAAAACCCTGGGCGTGCCGTTGTTCCAGGAACAGGCGATGCGGATCGCCATGGTCGCCGGCGGATTCAGCGGCGCCGATGCCGATGCCCTGCGCCGGTCGATGGCTGCCTTCCGGCGCAGTGGATCGATGCACCGCTTCCACGACCAGCTGATCGGCGGCATGATCGCCAACGGCTATGATCCGGTCTTCGCGGAACGTTGCTTCAAGCAACTGGAAGGCTTTGGCGAATATGGTTTTCCCGAAAGCCATGCCGCCAGTTTCGCGTTGATCGTCTATGTCTCGGCCTGGATGAAATGCCACCATCCCGCGGCCTTCACCTGCGCGCTGCTCAACAGCCAGCCGATGGGATTCTATGCACCGGCGCAGCTGATCCGCGATGCGGCCAGCCATGGGGTGGAGATCCGGCCGGTGGACATCAATCACAGTGCCTGGGACTGTACGCTGGAGCCTGGGGAGGTCGGGAAGGTCGGACAGCCGGCGCTGCGCCTGGGGTTGCGGCTGGTGAAGGGCCTGGCCGAAGCCGATGGCCGCCGGCTGGTGGCGACGCGGCCAGCCACGGGTCATGCCTCGCCCGCCCATGCCCTGCGCGCGGCCGCTGTGCCGCCTGCCACCCTGATCCGGATTGCCGAAGCCGATGGCTTCCGCAGCTTGAAGCTGGACCGGCGGCAGGCGCTGTGGGCGTTGCGACGATTGGAGACACATCCCCTGCCATTGTTTGCGACATTGGGCGATGACGGCCGCATGGCCGAGCCCGAGGCCCCTCTGCCAGCCACCCCGCCGGCACGGGCGATGGTGGAGGATTATGCCGCAACCGGCCTGACCCTGCGCCACCACCCGATGACCCTGATCCGGGCGGAACTGGGCACGCAGGGTGTGGTGCCGGTCGCATCCCTCGCCCATGCGAAAAGCGGCAGCCGCACGGCCGTGGCCGGACTGGTGACCACCCGCCAGCGTCCGGGCACCGCCAAGGGCATCATCTTCATCACATTGGAGGACGAGACCGGCCATGCAAACCTGATCGTGCGGCCCGATATGGTTGCCCGATACCGGGTGCTGGTCCATACCGGCCGCATCCTGATCGCCCGCGGCCGTGTCGAGCGCAGCGGGCAGGTCATCCATCTGCTGGTCGAGGCACTGGATACGGCGGAGCCGGCATTGACCGCGGCCATCAGTCGGGCCGATGATGCCGCCACAGCCGCCCATCTGGCGGCATTGAACATTACCGCGGAACCGACCGCGCCGTCAGAGCCACCAGCCCTGCGCCTCAGATCCCGCGACTTTCATTAGCGCGTCACCTGGCATTAACCCGTCACCAGGCATCAACGCGTCACCGGCCGAAGCCGTAGATATGTCATAGATCACCCTCATCAACCATCGCTATGATAATGTCTGGACATGCCTGCAGAGCCGCAGGCCTTCGACCACTGGTGTTCGGAGCCACCGGTATTTGATGCCGGGTCTCCGCGACCACTGACGGATGATCTGTACATGGCCGATAGTCTGTTTCTGCGTGAATTTCTGCGCGCACCCTTGCGCACCGGCGCCCAGCAACCGTCCAGCCGCGCCCTTGGCGCCGCCATGGCCGCCGAGATCGATCCCGACGGCACCGACCCGGTGGTGGAACTGGGCCCCGGCACCGGTGTCGTCACCCGCGCCCTGCTGGACCGCGGCATCGACGAATATCGGCTGGTGCTGATCGAGTTGAACCCCAGTTTCTCAGACCACGTCCAGCGCAGCTTTCCACGCGCCACCGTGCTGACCGGATCCGCCTTCGATTTGCGCCGACTGCTCACCACCGAAATCGGCGGCGGTATCGAGCCCCGCATCCGCGGCGTCGTCTCCGGCCTGCCCCTGCGCGGCCGCCCCGACGCGCTGCGCCGCCGGCTGTTGCAGGACGCGCTGGATCTGGCACGTCCGGCCGCCGGCTGCTTCGTTCAGTTCACCTATTGGTATGACAGCCCGGTCCCCTTCGATCGCGCCGACATCGATGGTCGCCGGACCCGCTTCGTCCCCTTCAATCTGTGGCCGGCATCGGTCTGGACCTATCGCCGTCGCACCGGCTGACAGAGATCACCGGCAGATGTCATGTCGTGCATCGCGATCAGGAGGGGCCGGCGATCAGGAGGGGCCGGCGATCAGGAGGGGCCGGCGATCAGGAGGGGCCGGCGATCAGGAGGGCCGGCGATCAGGAGGGACCGGCCACAGCGCGGTCGAAATTGCCCGCACCCATGCCGTCATGTCCGCCGAGCAGCCCGCCCGGCAGCCCGGCAGCACCAGTGACCGGCAGCGAAACGACATTCGCGTCCCCTCCCGCGGCGATGATGCGGGCCGCTGGCAATATCAGCGTCGCCGTGGTGCCGACATTCTTCTCGCTCGCCAGAGTGAGCGTGCCTCCATGCAGTTCCGCCAGCATACGGGCCAGTGGCAGACCAAGCCCGGTGCCGTCGAAACGGCGGTTCAGATTGCTGTCGACCTGACCGAAAGCTTCCAGAGCCACCGACAGTTCATCGGCCGACATGCCGATGCCGGAATCAGATATCGTCACCACCAGCGCGCCGCCGGCCTCGCGTTCGACCCGCATGACCACCCGTCCGCCCGAGGGCGTGAACTTGATGGCATTCGACAGCAGGTTCAGCACGATCTGCTTGATCTTGCGCCCGTCGCCCGTCATCGGCGGCAGATCCCCGACAAGATCGATGTCCACGACGACCCCCGCCGCCTCGGCCCGCTCCCGCAGCATGCCCTGGGTCTGGGCAATCACGGCAGGTAGACGCACGACCTCTTCCACCAGATCGAGCTTGCCCGCCTCGGCCTTCGACAGATCCAGAATGTCGTTGATCAGCGACAGCAGATGCTGGCCCGAAACCCGGATATCACCGACATATTCCCGCTGCTTTGCCGTCAATTCTCCGGCATAACCGGCGGTCAGAACCTCGGAAAATCCGATCACCGCATTCAACGGCGTCCGCAGTTCGTGGCTCATATTGGCCAGGAACTGCGATTTGATCTGATTGGCGGTCTCGGCCTGCTCCTTGGCGGCGCGTAGCGCCACCTCCACCCGCTTGCGCCCGGTCACGTCGCGCAGATTGACCACCACGCCGCCGACCGCCGCATCCTCGAACCGGCTGCGGCCGATGGCCTCCACCGTCAACCAGTGGCCAAGACGATGGCGGACCCGGAACTCGATCACCGCCGTCAGATGCGGATCGTCGATCGCCGTGCGGTAGACATCGGCGATACGGGCACGATCATCAGGGTGAACCAGCGTGACGAAGGCCATCTGCTCCACCTGAGCCGGATCGAGACCCAGGACACGTCCGGTGCTCGGACTGGCAAAACTGACGCCGCCGTGGCGATCCAGGATCAGCACGACATCCAGCACGTTCTCGATCAGGGCCTTCAACCGGCGGTCGCGCAGCGTGACCTCGTGCTGGGCCTCGGCGCGCTCCGTGATATCGCGGGCAATCGCCATCATCCGCGCGCCACCGCTCTGCGGCCCCGCCAGTTGCATCACCAAGGTCTCGCACTGGCCGATCCGGCCATCCGGGCGCCGGAAATCCAGCATGCCGCGCCAGCTTCCCATCTGCCGCACCGTCTGGCGGATCATCGCCAGCCGTGCCTCCAGATCGTCACCCGCCAGGACGTGATCGATGGTGAAGCCGTCAACGCGTCCGGCATCCAGGCCGGTCATCCGGGCGGCACCACCATTCCAGCCCACCACCCGCGCGCTGCTGTCGAGCAGCACGACGCCATCATTGATCCGGTCCCACAACAGTCCGACGCCATCGATCAGGCTGCGCGGGGTTGCGGCACTGCGCCGCAGCGCCAGCAGCCACACGACCAGCACCGCCCCGAAAACCAGACCGGCCACGACCAGACCGCCCGCCAGCGCCGACGGCGGAATGGTGACGACGCCCAGAAGGTCGAACAGCCCTGCCACACCAACCGCAAGGCACAAGCCCGCCGCAACGGCCGCAACGGCATCGAGCGGATAGCCCGCAGCCGTCACGTCTCCGACACCTAGATATGCGCGGGCATACGCCGCCTCATCCGTCGCCTTGGCAAACGGTTGACGGTCGGTACGCCTGCGCCGGATGTGCAAGCCTCCCCAGGCCACGCGCTGAACCCCATGTCCCACCCGATCCACCGCGGCCTCCCCCAGCCGGATATCTCCGGTGATAACGGCCGTAACCATGCCACGGCGATGCGATTGCATCACCACTCATGATCCGGCCGTTTGTTCCCGATTTTTTTTATCGCCTGCGCGAAGTAGACAGCGAACTGAACCACTAAAGCGACTGTCTGTCAATGCGGGGTCACTCGTCGCGGAGTACCCGTGTCCGAAACCCGTCAGCGCCACGACTTAAGATGACCGTCTCACGATTCACCACAGTCTTTAGATGCACGTCCCGACACCAAAGTGTGTAGACGTGATCCAGAGTCTTTTCCGCATAGCCCAGTTGAAGGTCGCGGCCGTCATGGACATGTTCCAGCAGCAATCCGCGGCTGCGGCCATAATCCCCGTCGACGACCCGGATCATCGGCATGGCATTGGTGCCGGTCTGCCGGATCAACCGGTCGCGGACCTCGCGCCAGCCGGCTTCGTTCGACACTTTCGACACGACGAGATCATTGCCGCGCGGTTCATAGGCGAACAGATCCTGATCCCGCATCATCGGCTCGTCCAGGAAGCGTCTGAGAAAGCTGCTGTCGCGCTCGCTTTCGCGAATCTGGAACAGTTTCTGACGCGTGGCCGGCGATGGCGCGCCCGGCAGACCGCGTCCCGGCTCCCACACGCCTTCCTCCTCGGCGACCAGCTTGTCCCATATCGCAAGACCCAGGCAGTATGGATTCACATCACCGGGAATGCGCCGGACGACCTGATTGTGGCGCACCAGGAATTCCATGTGGATGTCGGGGGGCAAATCCAGGCTGTTCATGATCGCGCGGTGCCAGAAGCTGGCCCAGCCCTCGTTCATGATCTTGGTTTCCATCTGGGGCAGGAAATACCGCGCCTCCTCGTCGACGATACCGATCAGATCGCGCTGCCAGTCGGCCAGATAACCGCCATGATCGCGGATGAACAACAGCAGATCGGGATCGGGATCTGCTGGTATCCGCTCCAACTCGACGGCAGCCGCGGCCGCCGGCACCGACGGTTTGCGCGCATGGATGGCGGCATACGGATCATGTGTCCCCTGCGCCCGATCCAGCGCCCGCGCGCGCTGTTGATCAGGCGTCAGCCGCGGCACCGCGGGGTTGCGGCCGATATTGAACGACAGGGCGTGAGCGGCATCCAGCACCCGCTCCACCGCCTCCAGCCCGATCGACGGGTCTTCGGCATAGCTGCGCACCCGGTCGGCATGCATCTTCACCTGCCCCAGGATCAGTTCCGCCCGGGTGCCTCGGGCAAAATAGAAATTGTTCTTGAAGAAGTCGTTATGGCCATAGACATGAGCCATGGTCAGAACCTGGAGACAGAGCGAATTGTCCCGCATCAGATAGGCGATGCTGGGGCTGCTGTTGATCACCATTTCATAAGGCAGACCGGCCACACCCAGATCATTGAGCGTGCGTTGGCGTTCATAGGATTTGCCGAACGACCAGTGCGGATAATGCGCCGGCATGCCGTGATAGGCCATGAACCCGATCATCTGGTCACGATCGCAGATGTCGAATTCCTGATCATAGGTATCGAGGTCGAACGCCGTGACCTTGTCGCGGATGCGCGCATCCCAGTATTCCAGGTCACGCATGGTCCAGCTCATGCCCATTGGCCAAAAACCCTTCCATCAAACCATCGGTGGCCGGCGCGGGGCTCGACGCCGTCAGGCCGGCGTAGGGGCCGCCTCGGCCTCGCGTTCCGGCTGCTTCTCCTTGCTGAGCAGCGCGCGGAAAGCCGGCCAGACGTCTTCTTTGCGTTCGATGCTGAGCATGTGAAAGTTCGCCGCCTTCACCCGCCGAAACACGTCGAGCATGGTCGCATCGCGAAACCGCCAGGCGTTCGGCTTGATCTCGCCATAGCCGAACAGATTGGAAACCGCGCACAGCTCGGTGGCGGCAGCCACGGTACGATCATTGTCGGAGGGGAAGTTATCGCCATCCGAACAATGGAAGGCATAAATATTCCACAATGTCGGATGATAGCGCTCACGGATAATTTCCAGAGCCTTTTCATAACCGCTGGAAATCAGCGTGCCGCCACTCTCGCCTCTGTGAAAGAAATCATGCTCGGTCACTTCGCGCGCCACAGCATCATGCGCCACGAAGACCAGCTCCACCTTGTCATAACGGGTGCGGACAAACTGATAGAGCATGAAGAAGAAGCTACGTGCCAGATACTTCTTCATCGTGTCCATAGACCCGGAGGTGTCCATGATGCACAGCACGACCGCGTTGCTCTCGGGCTCGACCTGCGGCCTGATCCGATGATAGCGCAGGTCGTCCTTGCGGAACCGGAAGCGCGGGCCGGCGGCACCGGCGCCCGAATCGTCCTCGACATCGACCGCGAGCATATCCTCATCATCATCGATATCGTCGAGGGCCACATCAGCCTCGTCATCATCGCCCGACGGCACACCGGTCGCCATCTTGCGGCGCACCCGCGCAATCGCCGTCCGGCGTTTCGACATATGGACCCGGATACCGCTCTTGCGATAGCCCTTGCGGCGGTGGGTCCGTTCCGAGATCACCTCGCGCAGCTTGCGCCGCTCCATGTCGGGCAGTTCCAGATCCTCGAACATGATCTGGATCAGTTCATCGAGGGTGATCTCGGTTTCATAGACATCGCGGCCGGCCTGGTCCCCGGCCGGGCCGGTTCCAGGCTTGGGTTGCCCCTCACCGGCCTTGCCGACGACCTGGCCTTCGGCGGTGTCGCCGTCGCCCTGCCCGACGCCGCCGGAATTCTCGCCGAAGATGAAGCGGTATTCCTTGATGCCGCGGATCGGCACCTTGATGGTCTTGTCGCGCGACTGGCCGATAATCGCCTCTTCGGCAACCAGATCGGCGACATTGTCGCGGATCGCCCGGCGTACCTTTTCGCGGTGACGCTGCCGATCGCCGGCGCTGCGGTCACTGCGCAAGCCTTCACTCTGAGCATAGTCCCGGAAAATCGTCGCCATTCAGCTGTACCGTCCTCGTGCTGCCGCGTACCCGACGACCGGTCACCGGCCGGCCTCCGCCATGTGGCGGTGTCCGACCGGCCGGCCTGATCCACGCGGTCCTGGATGAGACTGGTCCTTGATGAGCTGTCTGATAAGACTGGCGAACCTCAGTCCTTCCACAGATTGTTGGCGGCATATTTCAACACGACATCGGCAGAATAGGCGTTGTAGCCATTGCCGAGCAGGTTCTTGACCAGCTGGTCGTATTTCTCGCGCTGGTCTTCATCGCGCGTCCGGGCCTTGGTGATGATCCGACTGATATCGCGCACCGAACTGGTCAGCTTGCGCTCGATGGCGTCCTTCAGCGGCTCATAGGACGAGTAATGCACCTTCTCGCCGCGCCGGGTCGCCGCCCACAGATAAGCAATCACCTCCTGACGGAAGCCTTCGGCGGCGGTGCCGATGATCGCGATCTGCTCTTCGATCGATTTCAGGAAGGCTTCGTCGGGCTGCAACTCCTCGCGGGTGTTCCGGTCTTTGACCTTGGTCCGGTTGATATAGGCCTCGGCATGGTCCAGATAGTTCTGGAACAAGGTTTCGGCCTGTTCTTCATACGCGTATACAAAGGCGCGGGTGATTTCCTTTTCCAGAATGTCGAGATAGGCCTTGTGGATCGTGTCCTGCAGCAGTTCCATATAGTGCTTGCGGCGGTCGTCGGGCATCTCGCTGCCCTTGACCATGGCGATCAGCGCCTCGCGGATGTGGATCGGCGTGATCCCCTCAGGGCTGTCGGCCAGCGCGTTGTCCAGCGCCTTGACGATGAACCGGGTCGAGATCCCGCTCATGCCTTCCGACATCGACTCGTCGCGCAACTCGTCGACATCCATCTTCTTGGCGCGGCCCTTCTCGACCACCTCCTCGCCATTATAGAGCCGGAGCTTGGTCATCAGGTCGCATTTGGGCGTCGGCGCCAGACGCGACAGAATGGCGAACATGGCTGCCACATCAAGCGTATGCGGCGCTATGTGATGACGATATCCCGACTTGCCGAGGATCTTCGAATAGATCTTCACCTCTTCCGACAAGCGCAAATTGTATGGCACCCGGATCATCACGATGCGGTCGAGGATTGCTTCGTTGGTGTGATCGGACTTGAACTTCTGCCATTCGGCCTCATTCGAATGGGCGACGATGCACTCATCGACATAAACCGTGCCATGGCGGCCGGGGGCGGGCACGAACTTCTCCTGGGTTGCAGTCAGGATGGCGTGCAGGTATTCAGTCTCGTTCTTGAAGACCTCGATGAACTCGACAATGCCGCGATTGCCGGCATTGAAGGCGCCATTCAGGTCCAGAACCCGCGGATCGCCTTCCGAGAAGCGGTCGAGCTTGGAGATATCCTCGGATCCGATCAGCACCGAGGTGTCCTGGTTGTTGGGATCGACCGGCGGCACGACAGCAATGCCGCGCCGGGCCCGTTTCGAGATTGAAACGGTGTGCACCGGCATTTCCTCGTAGCGACCGCCGAATTCCTCCTTCAACCGCCAGCGACACACCGGGCAGAGATCGCCGTCGATGCGCACGTTCAGCATCTTTTCGAATTCCCGGCGCAGATGACGCGGGATCAGATGCAGGGGCTCCTCGCGGATCGGGCAGCCATCAATGGCGAAAATCGGCGGCGCTTCCTCAAGCCCGCGCTCCAGCCGCTCGACCAGTGAACTCTTGCCTGATCCCACCGGCCCCATCAGGTACAGCACCTGACGGCTTTCCTCGCCCTGAAGGGCCGCGGAATGAAAATAACGCACGAACTGCTGGATCGTGCGTTCCATGCCAAAGAACTCGTCCGAGAAAAACCGGTAGGTCTTGACCGGCTCATCGCCGAACAGGCGCTGCAGGCGCGGATCATCGGCACCACCGATCAGATCCACACCTTTTTTCATGATCATGTCGTAGATACGGGCATGCGACAGTGTCGTGATCTCAGGCGTGTCCCGCACTTTTTCCAGATAATCGAGGAATGTGCCGGACCAGTCGTGAGAGGTCCGTTCCTCACGATCCTTTTCGATCAGACTGGCGAAAGAGGTTTTGGGCTGCTCCATGATCGCCCTTCCCGTCCGTTGAAGCGATTGTCGCGGGGGTCAGCCAGATCCCTGCCGCCGGGTCGCGTTCGTCATGCGCGGGACCGAGCAATCGCTCTCATCACGGGCACGGCTCGGTCGAACGCCGGCAGACGCAGAGGTCGATGGCGATCGTCGCGGTTGCCCCGCGATCTCGTGCACCCGGAGACTTGCCGAACGCCCCCGGCCGAAGCGACGGCGCATCACGCCCGGCTCCGATATAAATCACTTGTTGCCCAGACATCCTCGCTTCAAGGAAAAACTGGTTCGGTGCGCCGTGATGGACGAGAAGATGAGGCTGAGGAACCGCAGCCGCCCACGGCCCTGCGGCAAATCGCCGCGGCTGGTTCTCCCGACATCGTGCACCCGGAGCGCGGCCTCACGGCATGAATGGAGACGGCGCGTCGTCGTGGTCATCATCACCGTGGCCGCCGCCATCATGACCGCCGCCGCCCTCGGCCATGCTCCGTTCAAGCCGCCGCAACCGCAGGCTGAGCGCGCCCACCAGCCGGTCCTGCCGGATGATTTCGGCCGAGGCATCGTCGAGCGCCCGCTCCAGATGAGCAAGGCGTTCCTCAAGAGCCATCAGCCGTTCGGCCGCATCATCGCCACTCATGGGCACGCCCTCCATCCAGCACCGTTACCGGACGGCCGGCGCATTGACCGGACAGGTCATGTACACCGCATCGGCATCATAGCTTGCGAGCTTGGCCGCCAGTGCCGAGGCCGGCTCGACCGGCACCTCGTGAAATCCCATCGCGCGCCAGCCGGGCGCCGATCCGCCGACCGCGATCAGGCTGAGCCGCGGCAGCCCCTGGGCCGCCGCCAGTTCCTTCAGCCGACCGACAAGGGCGCGGCCAAGCCCGCGGCCACGCGTGGCCGCGCTGAGTGCCACATCATGGACATACAGGCAGTCGGGCGCGGCAGGCAATCCTCCGAGCAGGCTGTCGAGCGCCGGCGGCGCGCCGTCGATCCATGGATGGGTCAGGCCATAGCCGCAGAAGGCGCTATCGACCTCAGCCACAAAACAGCCGGCCGGGAACAGGCGCAGACGTTCGGCCGCCACCTCAGGCCGTTCAGGATAGGCCTGATGCACCGTATTGGCCAGGGCCCCCACCTGCGGCAGATCATTCAGGGTCAATGCCCGCCAGCCTGTCCGCATCATCGCCCCGCCCTGTCCGTTATGAAAGCCGCCCGCCATCCGGCCCCCTGCGGGTAGCATGGGCGGATGGATCACGTCCAGCGGGCAAAAAAATGCCCCGGGGGCGAGCCCGGGGCAAAGGTCGGCCTTTCCGTGAATGCAATCGCCGCTTCCGCGATGGCCCCGCCCCCGTTAAGGCGACGAGGCCGCTCGTGGAAGCCGGCATCACCATGCCGCGGCCCGATGTCAGACGGATGACCCCGTCATGATGGTTCCATGACGCGGGATCATAGACCCGCACGGTTCCTCGCGGCCCGGTGGCGTTACGGGTCCGGGTCGTTACGGGCCCGATATCGTTATGGGTAGGCGCAGACGTCGGACGACACTTCCACGAAGCTGCGATTGCTGGCCCTGACCGCGAAGCGGTATTCGCGGTCGCCGATGACCATGGTGTGCTGAAGCGGCAATGTGCCGACGGCTTCCGTGGCCCGGCCGCCGATCTCTATGAACCGCATCGTCACTGGCTTCGCGGGGTCGAACCACGCCTCACGGTCGCCCTTGTCGTTGACCGAGGTCTCGCCCCGGCCAGTGACGGTGATCAGCCCATCGGCAAAGGTCACCGCATCATTGCTGCCGGTCGACAGCGACGTCGGCAGGATGAAGCGCTTCGAAACCGGGCTGCCCTCGCAATCGCGCTCATTGCTGACCGCGCCGATCACGAAATTCAGCCGCTCGGGCTTCACGCCATCGGCCATACGGCTCTGCACACGACCGAAGATCTCGGCAAGCTGGCCTGTGGGGACGTCCTTTTCATAGCGCTGGCGCCACTGTTCAACCTCGATCAGCGCGCTTTCCCGCGCCTCGCGCAGCCGGGCGTTTTCGGCGCCCAGCGTCGACAGCCGGCCATTCAGATCGGCCAGCGACTGTTCCAGCCGCCGGACCTCGCCTTCCGCCAGCATCGCGCCGGTGCGATAGGCATAGGCGCCGGCGCCGGCAATGATCGCCAGCGCCGCCAGCCATTTCAGCATCATCAGCCGCCGCCGCCGCTTCTCGCGACGGCGCCCGGCATTCAGGCCCAGAGACATGCCGTGTTCGTTCCTCGTCAGCGTCCGCTATGGGTGTTCAGCGGGCAGCGCCTGTGGCGGAGCCACGAACTGCCGCCGATCTGTACCGACCGCGACGCCGGGCACGGCGTCTTCCGGCCGCGCTCCCGCGCTCGGCCCTACTCAAACCGCTTCGCAGGCGACAGGTCAAGTGGCGAGGTCGGGTCAAGGCGCTCGATGTGGCCGCAATGCGGCCGCACCGCCATTGGATACAGAGCAGGGATGCCTGCCTACCCTGGTCCTGCAAACCGGTCCGGCACCACCTGCCGGCGCCCGTTATGAGGGAACCAGATCCATGGCAATCCACGACATCGATGAACTGGCCATCGTCGACACCATCGCCGACCTGCGCGGCCTGCCCACCACCGGCCCCTGGACCATGGCCCGGGTGCTTGGCTATCACACAGCCGGCGACGGCGCCGGCGGCCTGTTCCAGTGGGACGCATCGGCCTGGAAATCCACCGAGATCATCGCCGGCCACACCACACCGGATGACGGCGGCACCCGCATCGTGCCCACCGGCCAGACCAGCGGCCCAGGTCTCTGGCGCCGGGTCGCGGCGGCGAAGGAACGGCTGAACGTCCGCTGTTTCGGCGCCAGGGGCGACAGCACCACCGATGACAGCGATGCTTTCGAGGCGGCCTGCTTCTATGGCCCGGTCCATGTCAGCGACGGCACCTACAAGCTGACCCGGCGCATCACCATGTACGGCCGCACCAATCTGATCGGCACAGGCCCAGGCAGCGCGCTTCAGGCCGACATTCCCGAAGATTACATCCTCTATGCCGAAAGCGGACATTCGGGATTGATCGAGAATGTCGGTTTCAAGAACTGCGTCACCAGGGGCGCGATCTGCCTGACCTATCCGGTCGGCGAGATCCAGAACGGCGCGCATCTCTGGATGCTGCGCAAGCTTCGCTTCTGGTCGCAGAAGGGCCCCGCCATCGTGGTCGATGGCGTCTACGACATGAACTGGGCCGATATCGACATCTATTGGCCGGAGGCACGCCCTGCTGTCACGCCCACACCGCAGACCGATGCCGCCGTCATCTTTCTGAATGGCACCAACAACCTCAATATCGACGGCCTGCATCTGGAACAGCCACGATATTGTGGCGTCTATGTGGCGGGCGGCGCCGAGATCTCCATCCAGGAAGGCAAGATCGACTGCTTCGGCGACGCGTCACGCTCTCCCACGGAAGGCGGCTTCCATATCGACGGCGGCTCGGTCAAGCTGTCGAACTTCCTGTTGGCGGGCATTGCCAGCCCGCGCATCATCATGAAGGGCACAGCATCGCTGACCGGTGACAGCACGTGCCATATGGGTGGCGCCGGCAATGCCCCGCAGATCGTGCTGGAGGGCAGCTATGGCACCACCGGCGCCACCTATGCCTCGCTGCGGCCGACCTGGCCGAAGATCGCCTGGATGGGCGGCATCGGCTATCTGGGCGGCAACACCGACCAGTTCGCCACCTGTTTCATCGACGCCCGGATGCCGAACCTGCTCAAGCGCAAGGGCACCGTCACTGTTGCCTCGGCCGGGAACATCCATGTCGGCACCCTCAGCGACATCAATGCCGGTGCCAACTATGACAATCGCTGCACGGTCGCGTCGGCGACCAACGGTCACACGGGGCGTGCCCTCATCTGGACCGACTACACCACCACGACCGAGCACTGGTACACGCTTCCAGGTGTCACTGCCTCGGCCTTGGGTATGGGTGTGAACGATGACGTCTTCGTCGAACATGCGCCCCATCACGGGCTGGACGTGCGGCTCGATCCTCGGCAGTTCGAATTTGGCCTGCCGATCTTCGCCACCCTGCTGACCGCCACCGTCTCGTCGGCAAGCTATGACGCCACCACCGGCTACACCACAGTGACGGTGGCGGCAACCTTCCCCAAGACGGACTATCAGGGCCGGTGGCTCTATACCGCCGCCGGGCGCTGGCACAAGATCCTGGAGCCGGCGGATACCACCGCCACCGACATCTCGACCTTCCGGCTGCCCTATGACGTGACCGCCGAATTTCCCGCGGCCACAACCGTGACGGTGCGCACCGGCGCCATGGTCAATGCCTCGATTGCCGGTGACCGCGTGGTCTGGGGGCGGGATGACATGCTGGTGTCTGCGTCTCTGGAAACCCTGCGGACCAGGGGGCGCGGGCCGAACGAGGTCTATCCCCTCGCCGACGGCGCCTGATCGCCTGCTGTCACGCCGGCCGTTTCCAGACACGAGAGCTTCCAGGCAGGAAAGTTTCCAGGCATGAAAAAAGCCGGCCCGAACCCGGACCGGCCTGCGGAAGCGCCTGTGTGCCAGCGCCTGGAAATGGTACCCCCAACGGGAATTGAACCCGTGTCTCCGCCTTGAAAGAGCGGTGTCCTAACCTCTAGACGATAGGGGCATAGCTGGAAAACCGTATGTCCTCGTGGCCGGTGGCGTTGCGCCGTCTGGCGTTGCTGCCGTCCACGGGGCGTACTCATATTCGCGGCCGGGCCGCTCGTCAAGCAGTTTACGCATCTGTCCGCACGCTTGCGCTGATCGGGGGCTTGCGTCACCATCGGCGCCTTCCGCCCCGGCGCAGTTTCAGGGCGGCATGGATGACTCGTGCCCGAAGGATGCCAGACAACCCGTGTTCCGGCCCAGCCCATCGCCCTTCAGCCGTGCCGTCGTGATCATGGCGGGGCTGTTCATGGCCACCCCGGTCATGGCTGCGCGCGCAGACCCGGCCGCGCCGGCGCCCGTCCGGCCCGGGCGTGTCGTCTCGATCAACCTGTGCACCGACCAGTTGTTGCTGCGTTTGGCCGATCCCGGTCAGGTGGCCGGCATCGGGCCCCTGGCCCGTGATCCGAAGCTGTCGGTGGAATCCGCAAACGCCGCCCTGGTGCCGCAGGTCAGCGCCAGCGCCGAAACCGTCCACGCACTCAAGCCCGATCTGGTTCTGGCCGGCCGGTTCGGCGCCACAGCGGCGGCGGCGGCGCTGGAACGGCTGGGCGTGCGGGTCGAACGCTTCCGCCCGGCCGACAGCGTTGCCACGATCCGCGCCGGCCTGATCCGCGCCGGGCAGTTGCTGGGGCCACAGGCCGAACGGCGCGCCGCCGACGAAATCGCCCGGCTCGATGCCCATGCCGCACGGCTGGAAGCCTTGGCCGCCGCCCTGCCCCACCGGCTGCGGGCCTTGATGCTACGCGCCGATGGCAGCATGGTCGGCCCCGGCGGCCTTGCCCATGCCATGCTCACCCTGGGCGGCTTCAGCAATATCATGGCCGAGCGCTTCAATCCCGACGGCCGCGCACGCCGGGGCGGCGACTGGCGGGTGGAGCTGGAAGCAGCGATCCGTGCCGCCCCTGATGTGATTCTGGTCGAAACCATGCCCGGCGCCGCACCGGCGCTGGTCCATCGCCTGCCCCGCCATCCGGCTCTGGCCCGGCTGACGGCCTTGGGCGGCACGGCGCCCGACATCATCGAGGTGCCGGGCAATCTGCTGGTCTGCGGCCTGCCCGACGCGCTGGACATCGCCGAACGCCTGCTGCCGGTGGCCGCACGGCTGGCCGCACCGCCGCCGGCCGCCGCGACGCGTGAGGAGGCCAAGTCGTGAGCGGCCGGACGCGTTGGGGTGCGCGCGCAAGCTGGGCCATGCTGATCCTGCTGCCGCTGTTGGTCGGCTGGCTGTCGCTGGGCTATGGCCCAAGCGGCTGGATCATGCCCGATGCCAGCGTGCTGCTGGGCTTGCGCGCGCCCGACACCGCATCGGGCATCGTGATGCTGGAACTGCGCCTGCCACGCACCCTGATCGCGATGATGATCGGCGCGGTGCTAGGGGCCTGCGGCGCCGCCCTGCAAGGTCTGACCCGCAATCCGCTGGCGGAACCCGGCACGCTTGGTGCCTCGTCGACCGCCGCCCTGGGGGCTGTGGCCGCGATCTATTTCGGCCATGCCGGCAGTGCCGGGGCAGGCCCTGCCCCGGCTGCCGCCGGCCTGCTGGGCGCCGGCCTGGGCCTTGGCCTGGTGCTGGCGCTGGGCCGGGGCGGCGGGCTGTCGCTGATTCTGGCCGGGGTGGGTGTCGGCGCACTTGCCACCGCCTTCATCTCGCTGGCCCTGACCTTCGCACCCAGCCCCTATGCGACGCTGGAGATGATCGACTGGCTGATCGGGTCGGTCGCCGATCGCACCCTTGCCGATGCCGCCCTGCTCGGCCCCTTCGCGGCGCTGTCGCTGGTGCTGCTGATCGGCTGCGGCACCGGGCTCGACGCCCTGGGCCTGGGTGAACGCACCGCCCGGTCGATGGGTGTGAAGCTGGGCCGGCTGCGGCTGCAGGTGGTGGCGGCGACCGCCATCGGCGTCGGTGCCGCCACGGCGATCGCCGGCGGCATCGGCTTCGTGGGCCTGATCGTGCCCCATGCGCTCAGGCCGTTCGTGGGCCATCGCCCCGGCCGTCTGGTCCCGGCCAGCATGCTTGGCGGCGCCACATTGCTGCCGCTGGCCGATCTGGCCGGGCGGCTGATCGGCGACGGCACCGAGATCCGGGTGGGCGTCGCCACCGCGCTGATCGGCGCGCCGGTGTTCCTGCACATTCTGCTGACCCGGGCACGGGCGGAGCGTGGCACATGGTGAGCCCCGACCGGGCGCCACAGATGATGGCCAGCGGCATCGCCGCCGATCTGGGGGGACGGCGGGTGCTCGACGGCATCGACCTCGCCCTGGAGGCCGGCGGACTGACCGCGCTGGTCGGGCCGAACGGGGCCGGAAAGTCCACCCTGCTCGCCATTCTGGCCGGGCTTCTGGCGCCCACGGCCGGCCGGATCCTGATCGACGGTCAGAGCTTTCAGGCCCTGGGCGACCGGGCGCGGGCACGGCGGATCGGCTATCTGGAACAGCAGCCGGCCTGTCATTGGCCGTTGAGCGTCGTGGCGCTGGCGCGGCTGGGCCGCCTGCCCCATCGCGGCCGATTCGGCAGCACCGACCCTGCGGCAGACGAGGCGGCAGTGACGGCGGCGCTGGCCAGCACCGCCTTGACCGGCTTCCGCGACCGCCGGGTCGATCATCTGTCGGGCGGCGAGCGGATGCGGGCGCATCTGGCCCGCGTGCTGGCCGGCGCACCACAGGTGGTACTGGCCGACGAACCCTTGGCCGGTCTCGACCCGGCCCATCAGCTGGACGTGCTGGGCCTGCTGCGGGATCTGGCGGCCGCCGGCCGGATCGTGGTGGTGGTGATGCATGATCTGGCGCTGGCCGCGCGGTTCGCCGACCGGGTGGTGCTGCTGGCCGAAGGCCGGGTTCTGACCGACGGTGCGCCGGCGCAGGCGCTGGACGATGCAGCGATCGGCCGCGCCTATGGCGTCGACGTCCGCCGGGTCGTCATCGACGGCTGCAATGTGCCGCTGCCCTGGACGCGACGCCCCGGCTGAGGCGGCGGATCAGTGCCCGGCCGCGAATCAGTGACCGGCCGCCGCCGAGGCCACGTCGTCGATGAACATCTGGACGTCATCGCGCCCCTGCCAGCGGTCGCGGCGCAAGCCGCCCGCCACATGCAGCGGCAGACCCCGGGCCTGAAGCAGCGTCGCGCCCACCGGCCCGTCTGCCGCGCGGAAGGCGATGCCCTTCAGCCGCGATCCATCATCGGCGCCCATGATCACCCGGATATGGCCCTGGCCGACCACGTCGGCCTTCAGGATCCGCACCGCCGACAGCGCGAAACGCGGCTGGGCATTGCCGGTGCCGAAGGGGCCGATGCGTTCCAGCACATCGACCAGCGCCGATGTGGCACCCCCCACCGCCAGCACGCCATCCAGCCCCAGCCTTGGCGCCGGCGGCTCGCCACCCGTCTGGGCAACGATCCGTTCAGCCAGAAAGCCATGCAGCTCCACCAGCCGGTCGAGCGGCACGGTCAGCCCCGCCGCCATCGCATGGCCGCCGCCATTGACCAGCAGGCCCGCCTGACGCGCGGCGGTGACCGCCGAGCCCAGATCGACCCCCGGCACCGACCGCCCCGATCCCTTGCCGACGGCGCCATCGGCCGCGACCACGAAGACCGGCCGGTGAAAGCGTTCCTTCAGCCGCCCAGCCACGATGCCGATCACGCCGGGATGCCAGCCCTGATGAGCGACCAGGATGAAGGGGGCATCGGCCTGGCGTTCCGCCAGTTCCAGTGCCTCGGCCTCCACCGCCGCCTCGATCTCGCGCCGCTCGGTGTTCAGCCGGTCGAGTTCCATGGCCATGCCGGTCGACTCGTCGGCATCATCGCTGCCCAGAAGTCGTGCGCCAAGGTCGGCACGCCCGACCCGGCCGCCGGCATTGATCCGTGGCCCCAGCACATAGCCCAGATGATAGGCTTCCGGTGTCTCGTCGAGCTTGGCCACGTCGGCCAGACGGGCAAGCCCGACATTACGACGGCGGCCCAGGACCTTGATGCCCTGCGAGACGAAGGCGCGGTTCACCCCCGTCAGCGGCACCACATCGCACACCGTGCCCAGGGCGACCAGATCGAGCAGGCCCATCAGATCGGGCGGGGCCACGCCCAACCGGTCATAGACGCCACCATCACGCAGCGCGCGGTTCAACCCCACCAGCAACAGGAACGCCACCCCCACCGCCGCCATCTGGCCATGGGTGCTGGTCTCGTCGAAGCGGTTGGGGTTGACCACGGCATGAGCCGCCGGCAGTTCCGGCTCGCCGATATGATGGTCGACCACCACCACATCCAGATTCAGCCGCCGGGCGGCGTCGAGTGCCGCAAAGGCGGTGGTGCCACAATCGACCGTGATCACCACCCGGATGCCGCGCCCGGCCAGCATCGCCATGGCGGCTTCGTTCGGGCCATAGCCCTCGGTCATCCGGTCTGGAACGTAAACCACCACCGGCACACCCAGCGCGCGCAAAAAGCGGCTGACCAGCGCGGTCGAGGTGGCACCGTCGACATCGTAATCGCCGAACACGGCAATCGGCTCGCGCGCCGCGATCGCGGCGGCCAGGCGGTCGACGGCCCGGTCCATGTCGCGCAGATGCGACGGATCGGGCAAGGCGGTACGCAGGCTTGGGGTCAGGAAATCGTCGGCCGTGTCCAGCCCGACGCCGCGCCCCGCCAGAACCCGCCCGACGATTTCGGGCAGGTCCAGACGCTGGGCAAGCGCCAGTCCCAGACGCTGATCGGCGAGCCGCGCTTCCCAGCGCCGCCCGCCCATCGACCGCTCGACGCCCAGAACCGCGGCGTCACGGGACATGAGGTCTTGACCCTCCGATCAATCGAAGGCCGATTTACGACCGAAATTATGCTCGGCCGTAATCACCCGGACGGTGCCGGTCTTCGACCGCATGATCAGGCTCTGAGTCGACCAGTGGGTATGGCTGATGCGATGCACACCGCGCAGCATCGAGCCATCGGTAACGCCGGTCGCCGAGAAGATGACATTGCCCGAGGCCAGATCCATCAGGTTGTAGATCCGGCCGAAATCGGTGATGCCGAGCCGATGGGCGCGGCCCCGCTCGTCTTCGTTGCGGAACAGCAGGCGGCCCTGCATCTGACCGCCGATGGCACGCAGCGCCGCCGCCGCCAGCACGCCTTCCGGTGCGCCGCCCGAGCCGATATAGAGATCAATGCCGGTATCGGGGCGCGCGGTCGCGATCACTCCGGCAACGTCACCGTCGCCGATCAACTGGATGCGCGCGCCGGCCTCACGGGTCTTGGCGATCAGTTCGGCATGACGCGGGCGGTTGAGGATGCAGACGGTGAGATCGGAAATCTCGACATCCTTGGCCTTGGCCAGACTGGCCAGATTGGCCTGGACCGAGTTTTCCAGCAGCACCACGCCTTCCGGAAGCCCGCCACCGACCGCGATCTTGTCCATATAGACGTCGGGGGCGTTGAGGAACCGGCCCTCCTCGGCCATCGCCAGCACGGCCAGCGCATTGGGGCCGCCGGTGGCGCAGATGGTGGTGCCTTCCAGCGGGTCGAGTGCGATATCGACCTTCGGGCCGCGACCAGAGCCGACCTTTTCGCCGATATACAGCATCGGCGCCTCGTCGCGCTCGCCCTCGCCGATGACCACCGTGCCATCGATGTCGAGACCGTTCAGCGCCCGGCGCATCGCGTCGACGGCGGCCTGATCTGCGGCCTTCTCGTCGCCCTTGCCGATCATTCGTGAGCAGGCCAGGGCTGCGAATTCAGTGACGCGCACGGCCTCGAGGGCCAGATTGCGATCCATCAGGGTGTAGTCGATCATCGCTCTCGTCTTATTGCCGGTCAGCGTCGGATGAATGCCGATACGCCGCCGCCGACCCGTCAGGAGGCCCGACCGCAAAATCAGGGTCAGGCCGCCAAAAGGGTCGGGTAGCGACGCCACGGCCGGGGTGCGTCCGACGACGGATGTTCATCCCACTCTGGCGATACCCTAAGCCCGATATGCGCCCGGCGCCAGAGCGCTGTATCAGGTGTGGGACGATGTCCCGTCGTCTGGCGGGTGCGACGGCATATGGCCGCACCCTCCCGGCATCATGGACGCTGTCAGAGGCTGCGTTCGATCCGGATCATCCGGGGTGGTTCGATCACCGCCGGCAGCGCCGCGATCACGTCGAGCGCGCGCCGGAGCGCCGCTTCCGCGGTGGCATGCGTGGTCAGCACCACGGGCACCGCCTCGACCGCGCTGCGGCCACGCTGGATCAGGCTTTCCAGCGACACATGCTCGACCGCGAAGGCACGGGCGACATCGGCCAGAACACCGGGCTGATCCAGCACCATCAGCCGGATGTAGAACGCCCCCTGATGCGCCTCGATCGGTGCCGAGGGGTGCTGGCCGAGGGCCGCGGCCGGCACCGAGAAGCCGGGGGTGACACAGCCGCGGGCAATGTCGACCAGATCGGCCACCACCGCCGAGGCCGTGGGCCCGCGCCCGGCCCCGCGCCCCTGCGACATGGTGGTGCCCACGGCATCGCCTTCGGCCACCACGGCGTTGAACACGTCCTCCACATGGGCGACCGGCGCCGACAGCGGCACCATGCTGGGATGCACCCGCTGTTCCAGGCCATGATCGGTCATCCGCGCCACGCCCAGCAGCTTGATGCGGAAGCCCAGTTCCTCGGCGAAGCGGATGTCGTCGATGGTGACGTGACGGATGCCCTCGACATGGATCGCGCCGATATCGGGGCGGCCACCGAAGGCCAGCGCCGCCAGGATCGACAGCTTATGGGCCGTGTCGATCCCGTCGACGTCGAAGGTCGGGTCGGCTTCGGCATAGCCCAGCGCCTGGGCCTGGGTCAGAACATCGGCGAAGTCGCGGCCCGTGGTCCGCATCTCGGTCAGGATATAATTGCAGGTGCCGTTCAGGATGCCATAGACGCGGGTAATCGCATTCGCGGCCAGGCCCTCGCGCAGGGTCTTCAGGATAGGGATGCCGCCGGCAACCGCCGCCTCGAAGGCCAGCGCCACGCCGGCGTCCTCGGCGGCCGCGGCGAGTTCGGGTCCGTGAGTGGCGATCATCGCCTTGTTGGCGGTGACGAAGGCCTTCCCGCGCCCGAGCGTGGCCCGCGCCAGATGAAGCGCCGGCCCCTCGGACCCGCCGATCAACTCCACAACCACGTCGACGTCATCGCGCGCCGCCAGCGCCGCGGCATCGTCTTCCCAGCCGAGCCCGGCCAGGCTGATACCGCGATCACGGCCTTGATCACGCGCCGACACTGCCGTCACCACCACCGGTCGCCCGGCCCTGGCCGCGATCATCGCCGCGTGATCGCGCAGGATCTCGACCACCCCCACACCAACGGTTCCGAGGCCGGCCACACCAACACGCAACGGCGTGGTCGAGACGCGGCGATCGGCGGCGGGTTTGTGGCTGCTGTTCATCGGATGGCATCCTCAACTGACTGGGCCTGGGTTGACGAGGCCTGGGCCGCGCCAGCCCGGGTCTCGTCGCGGTACTCCTTGAAGAACCGCTTGATGTTGCGCACCGCCTGACGGATGCGGTGCTTGTTCTCGACCAGGGCGATCCGGACATAGCCGTCGCCATATTCCCCGAAACCGATGCCCGGCGACACCGCGACATCGGCGCGCGCCAGCAGCAGCTTCGAGAATTCCAGCGACCCCAGATGCTTGAACGCATCGGGAATCGGTGCCCAGCAGAACATCGAGGCCGATGGCGACGGCACCGGCCAACCGATGCCGTGCAGGCCTTCGACCAGAACGTCACGGCGCTCGCGATACAGCGTGCGCATCTGTTCGACACAGTCCTGCGGCCCGTTCAGCGCCGCGGCACCCGCTACTTGCACCGGCGTGAACTGGCCATAGTCCAGATAGGACTTGATCTTGGCCAGGGCCTGGATCAGCCGCCGGTTGCCGGCGGCGAAGCCGACCCGCCAGCCGGCCATGTTATAGGTCTTGCTGAGGCTGGTGAATTCCACCGCCAGATCGCGCGCCCCCGGCACCGCCAGAATCGAAGGTGGCGGCACCCCATCGAAATAGACCTCGGAATAGGCAAGATCCGACAGGATGTACATCTCGTGGCGCCGCGCGAAGGCCACCAGCTTTTCATACTGGGCGAGGTCGACCACCTCGGCCGTCGGGTTGCCCGGATAGTTCAGCACCATGGCGACCGGCTTGGGCGAGGTGTGGCGCACCGCATATTCAAGCTCGTCGAGGAAGTTATAGCCCGGCCCATGGGGCACGTGGCGGATATTGGCACCCGCGATCACGAAACCGTAAGGGTGGATCGGATAGCTGGGATTGGGCACCAGGATCACATCGCCCGGCGTGGTGATCGCCGAGGCGAGATTGGCGAGGCCCTCCTTCGAGCCGATCGTGACCACGACCTCGGTCTCAGGGTCGATATCGACCGCGAAGCGCCGCTTGTAATAGGCCGATGCCGCGCGCCGCAGCCCCGGAATGCCGCGCGACTGCGAATAGCGGTGGGTCTTGGGGTCACGCACCGCCTCGACCAGCTTTTCGACGATATGGGCGGGGGTGGCGGTGTCGGGGTTGCCCATGCCGAGGTCGATGATGTCGCGGCCGGCTGCCCGCAGCTTGGCCTTCATCTGGTTGACTTCGGCGAAGACATAGGGTGGCAACCGCCGGATCCGCGCGAATTCATCTGCCATGGGATCACTTCCCGTCGATCGGCTCGCTTGAGGAGGCCAGTTAAGATATGCGGACGCGGCCGAACCCGCCGTCGACGGAGGACGTCCGCGCCGAATGGATCTAAGGGGGATGGTACCCGGTCGCCATGGGCGATGCCGGCGCCGGTTATCCGCTTCAGGGGAATTCCCGTCGCCGTCATGCGACGGCGAGGACTTTTAGCGGATGGTCCGGGCCGGTGCGATGAAAATCTCAAAAGCCGGGGCCATCGAGCCAGCCGGTGCCTGCACACCCCGGACCCGCGCCGTATCGGCACCGATCCCGGAAAGGGCACGGGTCGCGGCCGCCAGCCGCGCGGTGGCCAGCGCCTGGCCCTCATCGGCGCCGGCAACCATCACCAGCGTCTGATCGCGAGCGGCGGCGATCCGCCAGGCGGCGCGCAGTTCGGCCATACCGGCGTCGCCGATCATGCTGGCGCCGGGCGCAAAATCGATCCGGCCGACGGCAAGGCCGGGCTGCGGCGCCGAGGGGCGGGCTGCCGTGGCCGCAGCCGTCTCGCCCGCCTGCGCCATGGCCGATTGGGCCGCGACCTGATCGGCGCTCAACGCTGCGCGCAAACGAGCGCGTTCTTCAAGCGGCGTCACCGGCGGCGCCTGTCCGGGCACCGAGTTCAGCGTCGGAAACGGCTTGTCGGCAAATTCGGCCCGGGCCGCGCGTACCGACGGGTCGGTACCGGGTCCGGGGTCTTCGGCACAGGCACCAAGGCCCAGCATCAGGACGGCAGCGGTCATCCCGGCCCGCAAAGACGCGCGGCCCGCGTGATTCCGTCGCATCCCTGCCGAGGCAGCGTTGAGCCGCGTCGCCTGCACCCGTATCATAGAGTTCACCTCGACCTCGCAGAACCAACCGATCGCCGACTATGGCGGCGCAACTATAAGGGACGCAAGGATGGCCGAGCAAGGAGCCGACCGGGGAGGACACGCCGGCACGCGCGATGACGCCGACGCCTTCGCACGCAATATGCGCGAGGTTGCCGAGCGCAGCCAGCAGATCATGCGCGAATTTCTCTCGCGTCATGAAGGGCTCGACACCGCCGGACCGACAGACCCTCTCAACCTGACCACCGCCTTCACCCACCTGACCGAGCGCATGATGGAGAACCCGGCCAAGCTGGTCGAGGCCCAGGCGGCGCTGTGGCAGGACTATCTGACCCTGTGGCAGTCCACCGCCACCCGCATGGCCGGTGGCGATGCCAAGCCTGTCGCCACGCCCGACGCCGGCGACAAGCGGTTCAAGGACAAGGATTGGAGCGAGAACCAGCTTTTCGACTTCATCAAGCAGTCCTATCTGCTGACCGCGCGCTGGATGATGAGCATCATTCACAAGGTCGACGGCCTCGATCCCGATGAAGCCCGCAAGATCGATTTCTATACCAAGCAATATGTCGACGCGATGTCACCGTCGAATTTCGTCACCACCAACCCGGAAGTCCTGCGCGCGACCATCGAGAGCAAGGGCGAGAACCTGGTTCGCGGCCTGAACAACATGATCCGCGACATGGAGAAGGGCGGCGGCGAGCTGCGCATCTCCATGACCGACGAGACGGCCTTCGAGCTTGGCCGCAACGTTGCCACCACCCCCGGCAAGGTGGTGTTCCAGAACGGGCTGATGCAGATCCTGCAATACACGCCCACCACCGAGACCGTCCACAAGCGGCCGCTGCTGATCGTGCCGCCGTGGATCAACAAGTTCTACATTCTGGATCTGCAGCCGAAGAACTCGTTCATCCGCTTCGCGGTCGCCCAGGGCCACACCGTGTTCGTGGTGTCCTGGACCAATCCGGACGAGGAGATGGCGAAGAAGACCTTCGAAGACTACATGACCGAAGGCCTGATCACCGCGCTCGACAAGGTTACCGAGGAAGCCGGCGTCGACGAGGTCAACGTCATCGGCTATTGCATCGGCGGCACGTTGCTTGCCACCACCCTGTCCTATCTGAAGGCCCAGGGCGACAAGCGGGTCAAGAGCGCCACCTTCTTCACCACGCTCACCGATTTCCGCGATGCCGGCGACATCAAAGTCTTCGTCGATGATGCCCAGATCGGCAATATCGAGAAAATGATGTCGAAGAAGGGCTACCTTGAAGGCCGGAAGATGGCGACCGCGTTCAACATGCTCCGGTCCAACGATTTGATCTGGAGCTTCGTGGTCAACAACTACCTTCTAGGCAAAGATCCCTTCCCTTTCGATCTTCTGTACTGGAACAGCGACGCCACCCGACTTCCCGCCGCCATGCACAGTTTCTATCTGCGCCATATGTACCGCGAGAACAAGCTGGTGGAGCCGGGCGGCATCACTATGGGCGGCGTGCCGATCGATCTGCGCCAGATCGACCAGCCGGTCTACATCCTGTCCGCCCAGCAGGACCATATCGCCCCCTGGAAATCGACCTATCGGGCAACCCAGCTCTATCGCGGCAACACCCGCTTCGTGCTGGGGGCATCCGGCCACATCGCCGGTGTCATCAATCCGCCGGAATCCGGCAAGTACAACTACTGGACCAACAAGGATCTGCCGGACGATCCCGAAGCCTGGCTCGCCGGTGCCGAAAAGCATCCGGGCTCGTGGTGGGTCGACTGGGCGAAATGGGTCAAGCGTCTGGGCGGTGCCCAGGTGCCGGCCCGTGAACCGGGCACGGTGCTGGGTGTGATCGAGGATGCGCCCGGATCTTACGTGAAGATGCGCGACTGACCGCAGGCCACGTTGTCAGCCGAGGTCGCCGGCGGCTCCGCCGCCGGCGACCCGGTCGACAAAGGCGCGCGCCGCCCGGCCGAGATAGCGTTCCTTATGGATCAGCAGATGGAAGGCGCGGTGCGGCAGGTCGAGCACGGGGCTGCGCAGGCTGCCGAGTGCCAGCCCGCTCGCCACCACCAGCGCCGAGAGCGCCGTGGCACCGGCGCCAGCCTCCACAGCCGCGCGAACCGCCTCGTTCGATGGCAGATCCAGCACCACCGGCAGGCTGGCCGGATCGACACCCAGCCCCTGAAGCGCCGCTTCGAACTCGGCGCGGGTACCCGATCCACGTTCGCGCAACACCCAGGGCGAGCCCGCCAGATCGGCCGCCGCCACCCGCGGCAATGCCGCCCAGGGATGCGCCGCCCCCACCACCAGCATCAGCCGGTCCCCGGGCAGCAGCCGTTCGGCCAGCGCCGGATCGTCGACCGGGCCTTCCACGAAGCCCAGATCGGCGCTGCCGGCCCGCACCGCGGCGGCGACCTCGGCGGTGTTGCCAATGGCAAGTTCGGCACGCACGGCCGGATAGGCGGTCAGAAAATCGATCAGCCGCGCCGGCAGCCAGTAATTGGCCACGGTCTGGCTGGCATGGATGCGCAGCCGGCCACGCGGATCGCCCGCCAGATCGGCCAGGGCCTGCTCGGCGGCCGATGCCCTGGCCAGCACCGCGCGGGCCTCGTCCAGAAACACCCGTCCGGCCTCGGCCAGTTCAATGCCGCGACCGACCCGGTGAAACAGGGCCACGCCGTGGCGCGCCTCGATCGCCGCCACAGCCGCACTCACGGTCGACTGGGTCAGGTTGAGCGATCGCGCCGCACGGGTCACGTGGCTGTGTTCCGCCACCGCGACAAAAATCCTGAGTTGTTCCAATGTCATCGAGACTGATCTTCCCCTTCGGCATCAGGCGCCGACCGGGGAGATCCGTCTCACCCGTCAGGCCAGCAGGGTCACCACGGCCAGCGGCACCGCCGCCACCGTGATCGTCAGGCACAGGCCCAGCAGCACCGGCCGCACGCCGCGCGCCCGCACCCGCCCCAGATCCGTGCCGAAGCCGATCGCCGCCAGGGCGACCGTCAGCATGATCGGCGTCGCGACCGCACCGGCCGCGCGCACCGCATCCGGCACCACGCCCAGGCTGTTAAGCCCGGCCAGCGCCACGAACCCCACCGCGAACCACGGCACCGGCACCGAGGCCGCCGCATGTTCGGCATCGGCAAGCGTGGTGCGCCGTGCCGCGCGCGCGGCAATCCAGACCAGCAGCCCGACCACCGGCGCCAGCATGGCGACACGGGCCAGTTTGGCGATCACCGCGGTTTCGCCCGCCAGCGTGCCATGCTGGAAACCGGCTGCCACCACCTGCGCCACCTCGTGCACCGATGCGCCGATCCACAGGCCATAGGCGCGCGGATCCAGGCCCAGCGCCGTGCCCAGCAGCGGCCACAGCGCCATGGCCGCGGTACCGAACAGGGTCACCACACCCACGGCATAGGCAATCTCGTCGTCATGGGCGCGAACCGCCGAGCCCACGGCCGCCGCCGCCGAGGCGCCGCAGATCGCGGTGCCGCCACCGATGACCGTCGCCAGCCGCGGCTCCACACCCAGCAGCCGGCCCAGCGGCTGGGCCAGGGCCAGGGTTGCCGCCAAGGCCGCCAGCGCCGCCGCGATGCCATCCAGCCCCAGGCCCAGAATGTCGCCCGCCGTCACCTGCAGGCCCAACAGCGCCACGCCCAGCCGCATCAGGGGCTTGGACGCGACCGCCAGCCCCGGCACGGCCATGGCCGGCGCCCGGCCGATCATCGCCCGCAGCACCAGCCCCAGGCCGATCGCGACCAGCACCGGGCTGACCAGCCCGGCACCCGCCATCCGCGCCAGCAGGATAGCCGCGGCACCGATCGCCCCGGCCAGCGCCAGTCCCGGCAGCTTGCCAAGCAGGCGGCCGGCGCGGCTGCGGACCTGTGTGGAATGAACGGTGGTCATGGGCGGGGTGGTCCTTCGTGCATCGGTGTGACACACGCAGCATCGCCCGCCGCGACCATTCGCTCCAACGAATTATACAGCTTGTTCCGTTCGGAAAAAACGATTGATTGGCGCCGCGCTCAGCCGCCGGAGGCCCGGGGGGCCATCTCCTGACGCACGATACCCTGATGCACCGCGGCCAGATCGGCATAATGCCGGGCGGTCGCGGCCAGCATCGGCATGCCGTCGGTGCCGATATCGCGCAGCTTGCGGGCCGGTACACCGCCCCACAATTCGCCGGCCGCGACATGCTTCTCCTGCCCGACCAGCGCACCGGCACCGACGATCGCGCCGCCATCGACCACCGCGCCGTCGAGCACGGTGGCGCTCATGCCGACAAAGGCGCCGGCCTGAAGCGTGCAGGCATGGATGACCGCGCGATGGCCGATGGTGACATCATCGCCGATGAACGTGGCGAAGCTCGCCCGGTTGACATGCACGATCGTGCCGTCCTGAAGGTTGACGCCCCGACCGACCCGGATGCTGTTGACATCGCCGCGCAGCACGCAGCCATACCAGACACTGCTCTTGGCACCGATTTCGACATCCCCGATCACCACGGCACTAGGTGCGATGAAGCACGAGGCGTCGATCCGCGGAAACCGGTCGGCGAAAGGCAGAATGATCGCGCCGGGGAAGTGCCGCGCCACCGCATCGGCCGGGACGATATCGGTCGGCGCCTCAAGCTGGATGTCGGGTAAAGTCATGGCGTCATGGTCCTGAAAACAATGGAAAGGCCTGGTGTCGGATGATCAGGCGGCACGGTCCAGCCGCCCATGCTCAAGCCGCATGCGGCGGTCCATGCGGGCGGCGAGCTCGGGGTTGTGGGTGGCGATCAGCGCCGCCACCCCCTGATCGCGCGCGGCGCTGACCAGGGTCTGGAACACCCGCTCGGCCGTCTCAGGGTCCAGATTGCCGGTCGGTTCATCGGCCAGGATCAGCCCCGGCCGGTTGGCAAGGGCACGGGCAATCGCCACCCGCTGCTGCTCACCGCCCGACAGCCGCGCCGGGCGATGATCGGCGCGGGGGCCCAGCCCCATCAGATCGAGCAGGTCGTTCGCCCGTGCGCGCGCCTTCGCCTTCGACACGCCGGCCAGCAATTGCGGCATCATCACATTCTCCACCGCCGAGAATTCCGGCAGCAGGTGATGGAACTGGTAGACGAAGCCGATGGTTGCGCGCCGCAGCCGGGTGCGCACGCCATCGTCCGCCCGGCTGGCATCGGTGCCGTCGATGATCACCCGGCCGCCATCGGGGCGTTCAAGCAACCCGGCCGCATGCAGCAGGGTCGACTTGCCGGCGCCCGACGGGCCGACCAGCGCCACCAACTCACCCGGATTGAGGGTGAAGTCGATGCCGCGCAGAACCTCCAGCACCTCGCCCGCCTGTTCGAACCGACGGACCAGGCCCTCCAGCATCAGCACCGGATCACTCATAACGCAGGGCCTCCACAGGATCGAGACGGGCGGCACGCCACGCCGGGTAAAGCGTCGCCAGGAACGACAGCACCAGCGACAGCCCGACCACGCTCACCACATCCGACCAGACCACATCGGCCGGCAGCTTCGACAGGAAATAGATCTCGGCCGAGAACAGCTCGGTGCCGGTCAGCATCTGGATGCCCTGGCGGATGCTCTCGATATTGGTGGCGAAGGCGAGGCCCAGGCCGAAGCCGATCAGCGTGCCGACCACACCGATCGCCGCCCCGGTCATCACGAAGATCCGCAGCACCATGCCGCGGGTCGCCCCCATGGTGCGCAGGATGGCGATGTCGCGCGACTTATCCTTCACCAGCATCACCATACCCGAGATGATGTTGAAGGCCGCGATCAGGATGATCAGCGTCAGGATCAGGAACATCACGTTGCGCTCAACGTCCAGCGCGCCGACCAGGGTGGAATTGGTCTGCTGCCAATCGGTCAGCACCACGCCGCGATCGCGCAGAAGACCGGCCAGTTCAGCCCGCACAGCCCGCACATCCTGTGGATTGCGGACATCCACCTCGATGGCGGTGGCGGCATCGCCGGTCTGAAAGAAGGTCTGTGCGGTGTCGAAGGGCATGAAGACCAGGGAACTGTCGAACTCGAACATGCCCACTTCGAACAGCGCCACCACCGGGAACGACACCTGCCGCGGCATGCCGCCGAACGGCGTTGCCACGGCGCGCGGCGAGATCAGATTGAGATCGTCCCCCACCTGCAAGCCAAGGCGCTGGGCCATTCTGAGCCCGATGGCGACCCCCTTGCCCTGGAAATCGTCCAGGCTGCCGACGCGGATATTGTCGGCGATCAGGGTCTTGCGCGCCAGATCGTCATGGGTGAAGCCGCGCACCAGCGCGCCACGGGAATCGGCCGGTCCGCTGGCCAGAACCTGGCCCTCGACCATCGGCAGCGCGGTGATGACGACCTTGGCGGTCTGGAGATCGGCGGCGATGCCGGCATAATCGACGATACCGCGCCCCGAGGCGCTGAACACGGTCATATGGCCGTTCAGACCCAGGATCCGGTCGACCAGCTGGTCGCGGAAGCCCTTCATCACCGCCAGCACCACGATCAGCGTGCCGACGCCAAGGGCGATGCCGAGCAGCGAAAAACCGGCGATGACCGAGATGAACCCTTCCTTCCGCCGGGCCCTGAGATAGCGGAAGGCGATGAGACGCTCGACTGTCGAGAACATGCAGGTTCCGTTGACCAGGGATGGGGAGACGTGGCGCAGCCGCCGATGCCCGCATCCGGGACGATCATCCGGCATGCGGTCGGCATCCGACGCGTGGCCAGACTTTAGGGGGCGGCGGCGTCCAGTGCAACCGGCAGCCCCTGGCCGGGGGCGAGCGGCGGTGGACCGGTGACGCCCGCGAATCCCGGCTTCCTGGCCGGCGCCTACGAAGACAGCCCCTCGATGTATGTCGACGAGGGGGGCTGGACGCTGCCGGCCTCCAGTTCGGAACCCGCCTTCATCCTGCATCTGGCAGCACTGCTCGACGTGCGTCCCGGCCAGCGCGTGCTGGAAATCGGCTGCGGGACCGGCTGGCTTGTGGCCCTGCCCTCCCATCTCGTGGGCCCGGAGGGGCATGTGACGGGTATCGAGATCAATCCGCAGAGGCAGTCGGGAACCTGCGGGCGCAGAGGCTTGCCAACATCACGGTGATTGCGGGTGACAGTTTCACGGCCTGCGGAAGTGGCGCCTTCGATCGCCGGATCATGACCGCGTCCGCCTATCAGTTGCCGCACCGGCTGCTGATGATCCTGACCGAGGGCGGCAAGGCCGTCATCCCAATCGGGGCCTTGCCGAAGAAGCCCATCTGCTGGAACGCGCGGGCGACCGGCTGGTGTCACGCGTCACGCGGCTGTGCAAATTCGTCCCCCTGGCCGGCCCCTCGGCCACAGGAGTCCCGGTCATCCCCCTGGCAGACGACACGGCCATCAACCGGCTGAAGGCCGCAGCCTTGTCCCGGTCGGCGATGACACGCTAATCGTCCACCCGGGATCAGCGCCCCTCCCGCTCCAGGCGGGCGCAGGCGGCAGCGACGGCGTTCTGTGCCGGATCGTCCAGCCGCTCGCCATTCCAGACCACCATGCCATCGGCACCGATGCTGATCTGCCCCAGATCGACCTCGGCCGCACCGAGCGGCGTGCCCGTGGCATAGCCGAAACGTTCCAGCGGCAATCCCAAATTAAGGGTGATCCGGTCGCCGAGGGCCCGGCGCGCCGCATCCGCGCCATAACCGCCATCCAGATCGGCCGGCGCGACCGCACGGCCATGGACATCGACGCCCGGCTGCCAGGCGACATCCGGTGCCGGATGATGGGTGATGATGCGTTCGCAGAAGGCCCGGTCAACCGTGACGATAACGCCACGCCCGTCGCTATCGATACGGAGCGGTGCCGTCGCACGCTCGCCAGCCAGCGCCGCGCCGGTGTATAAGCCGAAGAGAACCAGCAATGCGCCGCCCCCCGCCGGACGGCCGGGCCGCACGGCCCCGGCCCCGTGCCATTCATCCGGCCGCGGTGCCCTCGATCCAACCAGAAACAGACGCAACCGGTCGGCCCGGCTGCGGCGCCCGATGCGGTGTCGTCTCTGGAGCAGAAGCCGGTTCATCAGATCGGTCATCCTCATCGGCATCGCTGTGCCCGTCCAGGAGCTTGCGGGAATGCTCAAAACCTATTTTCAGCTCGATCAGCTTGGAACCACGGTCCGTCGGGAGGTCGTCGCAGGCGTGACGACCTTCCTGACCATGGCTTACATCATCTTCGTCAATCCGGTGATCCTCGCCAATGCCGGCATGGACCAGGGGTCGGTATTCGTCGCCACCTGCGTCGCCGCCGCCATCGGCTGCCTGATCATGGGGCTGCTCGCCAACTATCCCGTGGCGCTGGCGCCGGGCATGGGCCTGAACGCCTTCTTCACCTTCACCGTCGTTCTGGAAATGGGCTACACCTGGAATCAGGCTCTGGGGGCGGTGTTCATCTCAGGGCTGGTGTTCTTCATTCTGGCACTGGTCAAGGTCCGGGAATATATCATTAACGCCATTCCGATGACGCTGAAGCTGTCGATCTCGGCGGGCATCGGGCTGTTCCTCGCGATCATCGCGCTTGAAAACGCCAAGGTCGTCGTCGACCATCCGGCCACCCTACTGACACTCGGCGACGTGACCCAGCCCACCGTGCTGCTGGCGGCGCTGGGCTTCGTCGTCATCTGCGCGCTGCACTATCGCAACATCACTGGCAGCATCATCATCGGCATCCTGCTGGTGACAATCCTGTCGATCCTGACCGGGCTGAACCAGGCCCAGGGCATCGTCAGCATGCCGCCATCGGTGGCACCCACCTTCTTCCAGCTCGACATCATGGGCGCGCTGGAAGCCGGCATGTTCGGCGTGATCTTCGCCTTCCTGTTCGTCGACCTGTTCGACACCGCCGGCACGCTGGTGGGCGTTGCCCATCGCGGCGGTCTGCTCGACAAGGATGGCAAGCTGCCGCGCATCGGCAAGGCGCTGCTGGCCGACAGCGGCGCCACCATGGTCGGCGCCATCTTCGGCACCTCCACCGTCACCAGCTATATCGAAAGCGCGTCTGGCATCAATGCCGGCGGCCGCAGCGGCCTGACCGCCGTGGTGGTGGCGATCCTGTTCCTGGTGGCGCTGTTCTTCGCCCCGCTCGCAGGCTCGGTGCCGGCCTATGCGACAGCACCGGCCCTGCTGTTCGTGGCCCTGCTGATGATGCGCGGTCTGTCGGAACTGGACTGGGACGACATGACGGAAGTGGCGCCCGGCGTGCTGGCCGCCATCACCATGCCGCTGACCTATTCCATCGCCAACGGCATCGCCATCGGCTTCGTTGCGTATGCAGCCGTGAAGCTGCTGGCGGGCAGGATCGGTGATGTTTCGGCCGCAGTCTGGATTCTGGCCATCATGTTCATTCTTAAGTTCGCCCTTATCGGCTGACCCATTGATATATTACGAGAAATCTGGGAACGACTATAAAAATGCCCCCGGTTTCCCGTTCACGGTGCACTGCACAACGGACAAGGCAGCGACCCCGTTCAATTTCGCGGTTTGCTGCGCTTTGCCGGACCTCTTGTCAGATTATTTCGTTTGTGCGGCGCACCTATGCAAAAAATATCGTGACGGATGTCACATTCCTGCGTAATCTCCGTTTTGCCGACGGACAGGGCACCGGCAGAAGAACCGGCCCAACGTCTAGGGAGGGTGACCCGGCCTAACGGCTGGTGACAGGATTGAGCGGTTCAAGAGCATCCGGTCGCCACGATGCCATCACGTTCGGCCCCACGGCCGGAACGCGAGGAACCACCGTTCGATCGAACAAGAATTGATGGTGCCGCTGGTAAAACGGACGGCACCCGAAGGGTCTATAACAATAAACACATCGTGCCGGTCGGTTGCCGTCGAACCGGACATGATGTTCAGCGCCAAGCGGAACTCTTCTGAAAAAGGCCGTGTTTTCACGGTCTTTTTTTTTGCCCGCTGCGCTGCGGTTCAGATATCGGCCCCGGCCATGTAATGGCCGGGCGTGGTGCCCAGCGCCCGGCGAAACATGGCGGTAAAGGCCGACGGACTGCGATAGCCAAGGCGTGCGGCAACCACTGAAACACTCAGGCCTTGCGACAATTGCGACAGCGCCTCGACCAGCCGGGCCTGCTGGCGCCAGCGCAGAAAACCCATGCCGGTCTCGCGCTGAAAGGCGCGGGCCAGGGTTCGAGTGCTGGCGCCGGCAGCCTCGGCCAACACCTCGAAACCCGCATCATCGGCCAGATCGTCCAGCACCCGCCGGCACAATCGCACCAGCCTTGGATCGCGCGGCCAGGGCAGATGCAGCGGAATGGTTCGCGGGTTGGCCAGTTCATGTAGAATCAGCCGGGCGACCGCCTCGCCCCGGCTGTCTTCTGCATAGTCGACCGGCTCGACGGTCGCGGCCTTGATCAACTCGCGCAGCAGCGCCGACACCTCGATGACGGTGCAGGACTGCGGCAGGCGGCGCGCGGCCTCGGGGGCTATATAGACCGTGCGCATGGCAACCGCGCCGATCGTCCGCAAACCATGTTCCACCGCAGGCGGCACCCACAGCGCCCGCATCGGCGGCACCAGCCACAATCCAGTCGCCGCGGTAACCTCCATCACGCCGGCCACCGCGTGCAGAAGCTGACCGCGTGGATGCAGATGTGGCGCCACGACGCTGCCCGGCTTGAAATCCTTGGCCATGGCGGCCACCGGCCGTGACACATGCTGGTAGTCGGCGGGGTTGATGCTGCGCATGCTGCCGCTCACGTTTTGAGGGTGCGGGGATACCTTGTCCGATTGGCGACACCAATCGACCGGACATCGCTGATCGGTCGATCCTACACTCCACCCAACCGCTCGGAAAAGCGGATCCCTTCCCTGCCTCAGGTCCGGTCCATGACCCATAACCGCCGCGTCATCACCTTCATCAATCTGGCCCATGTGGCCGACCATATGTTCATGCTGATCTTCCCGACCGCGGTGATCGGCATGACCTCGGCCTTCGACATGTCCTATGGCGCGCTGCTGACCCTGTCGCTCGGCGGGTTCATCGCTTTCGGCGCCGGGTCGATCCCGGCCGGCTGGCTGGGCGATCTGTGGAGTCGGCGCAACATGATGGCGGTGTTCTTCATCGGCATCGGTGCCGCCGCCATCGCCACCGGCTTTGCTCAGGGCACGACGATGATCGCGGTCTGCCTGACCGGGATCGGGCTGTTCGCCTCGATCTATCATCCGGTCGGCACAGCCATGCTGACCGCCCATGCCGAGCGGCTGGGCCGCGAGATCGGCATCAATGGCGTGTTCGGCAATCTGGGCGTCGCCTTCGCGGCACTGATCACCGGTGCCATCACTCAGTATCTGGGCTGGCGCTGGGCGTTCATCCTCCCCGGCGCCGTGGCGGTGGTGACCGGTCTGCTGTTCCTGATGCTGGTGCCCGACCGGCCGGCGCCGGCGATCCGGTCGCGGGGCGCCACGGGGTCGATCCCGCGCGGGGTGATGGTGCGCGCCTTCGCCGTGCTGGCCATGGTCACCATCGCGGGCGGGCTGGTGTTCAACGCCACCACCATCGCCATGCCGCAATTGTTCACCGAACGACTGGCCGATCTGGTGAGCACGCCGATGGGCATCGGTGCCCTCACCGCCCTGGTTTTCGTGGCCGGCGCCACCTCTCAGCTGATCGTCGGCCGGCTGATCGACCGCTATACGCTGCGTCAGGTGTTTCTGCCACTGGCGGCGCTTCAGGCGCCCTGCCTGCTGCTGGCGGCCACCACCGGCGGCTGGACGCTGATCCCGCTGGCGGTGGTGATGATGTTCGCGATCTTCGGCCAGGTGACGATCAATGACGGCATGGTCGCCCATTACACCGCCGACCGCTGGCGCGCCCGCGCCTATGCCGTGCGCTATCTGGTCTCGTTCGCGGCCAGTGCCTGCGCGGTGCCGCTGATCGCCTGGACCCATGACGGTGGCACCGGCTTCGCCGGCCTGTTTCCGGTGCTGGCGGCCTTCGGCGGCATCGTGTTCGTGGGCGCCGCCATCTTCCCCGGGCGTCCACGGGGACAGACGGTCCCCGCCGCGGCGGAATAACGACCAGCCGTTCAGCCACCCAGAGCGGCTGGCGCCGCCACTGTCCGCTCATTGACCACATTGCCGGTGTTCAGGGTGGTGGCGGGCTCGATCAGCATCACCTCGCATGGCTCAGGCGCCACCGGCATATGCTCGATGCCGCGCGGCACGATGATGAACTCGCCCGGCTCCAGCCAGACCTCGTGGTCGCGGAACCGCATCTGCATGCGGCCGCGCACCACCAGGAACATCTCGTCCTCATGCTCATGCGCATGCCAGATGAACGCGCCGTCAAGCCGCACCAGCTTGATATGCGACCCGTTCACTGCGCCCGCGATACGCGGGCTCCAGGGCGTGTCGATCGTCTGGAAGGCGGCGGCGAGGTTGATCTTCTGCATGGGATGCTCCCGGTGACGCGAGGCGGTGGATGATATTGTCGATGCTCAGACCGCCTCGTTGGCCTTGACATCGATCACGACCTTGCCGGTCGCGCCGCCCTCTTCCAGATGCGCCTGGGCAGCGCCGGCCTGGGCCAGGCTGAAACGGGCGGGGTCGAGCCGCGGCCGCAGACGGCCGGCCTCGACCAGCGCCGCCACCCGGTTCATGATCCGGCCGTGATGCTCGCGTCCGATATCGTGCAGGATCGGGATGATCATGAACACCACATGCAGCGACAACCCCTTGCCATGCATGGGCGTCAGATCCGCCGGATACTGCGACACGATGGTGACCACCCGGCCGTTCAGCCGTGCGCCGGCAAAGGACGTCGCGAGGTCACTGCCGCCGGTCGCGTCCATCACCACGTCGAAGCCGCGCCCGGCGGTGAGCCGCGCCACATAGGCCTCGACGGTCTCGTCGCGGTAATTCACCGTCTCGTCGGCGCCGAGCTCGCGGGCGATCCGCGCCTTTTCGGGCGATGAGATGGTGGCGGTGACATGGGCACCGGCCGCCTTGGCGATCTGGATCGCGACATGGCCGACCCCGCCGGCGCCGCCATGGATCAGCACCCGCTCGCCCGGCTCCACCCGCGCCCGGTCGATCAGCCCTTCCCAGGCCGTGATCGACACCAGCGGCAGGGCCGCCGCCTCACGGAAGCCGAGGCCGCTCGGCATACGTGCCAACACCCGCGCATCCGCCCGGACATATTCGGCATTGGTGCCGTCGACGGTTTTCACGCCCCCAGGCGAGCCGAACACCCGGTCGCCGACCGCAAATCCGGTAACGCCGTCGCCCAGCGCCACCACCACGCCCGCCATATCACAACCCAGCACACCCGGCAGGGCCGGTGCCATGGCGGGGCCATTGCGGCGCACCTTGTAATCGATCGGATTGACGCTGGCGGCATGAACCTGCACCAGCACCTCGCCCCGGCGCGGTGACGGCACCGGCCGTGTCTGGGCGGTCAGGTTCTCAGGCCCACCAAAAGCGCTGAGCACCGCGGCGGTCATGGTGGCGGGGATCTCGGTCATGGTGCTTGCCTCATGAATGATCGTACGGGGGGTGCGGGAGCGCACCGGGCACTGGGTCATTGAACCGTCGATCCATCGATGATGGAAATGAATAGTTCCAATTCCAGCAACAAGAATTCAACATGGATCACCGCGATCATGGAGCCTGCCGATGACCCTGCCCGATCTGGATATCGATCTCGTCCGCTGTTTTCTGGCTGTGGCGGAAACCGGGGGCTTCACCTCGGCCGGCGAACGGTTGGGCCGCACCCAGTCGGCCATCAGCCTGAAGATCCGCCGTCTTGAAGAATTGCTGGGTCGCAGGGTTTTCGCCCGCACCAGCCGGTCACTGGCACTGACCACCGATGGCGAGCTGCTGCTGGGCTATGCCCGCCGGCTGGTGGCGCTGAACGACGAGACCCTGAAGCGCTTCACCGAGCCTGAGGCTGAAGGCGAGTTGCGGGTCGGCGTCGCTGAGTATTTCGTGCCCCGGCATCTGCCGGCGGTGCTCTCGGCCTTTGCCCGCGCCCATCCCCGCGTCCATGTCGAAATCCGGGTCGGGCTGGGTGCCAGCCTGATGGAGGGCCTCGACCGCGGCGCGCTCGATCTGGTCATCGCCAATCGCGATGAAGGCGTCGATCGGGGACGGGTTCTGATGACCGAGGCGCTGCGCTGGGTGTCCGCGACCGATCTGCGGCTCGACCCCGACACGCCGCTGCCGCTGTGCACCCTGCCCAGCCCCTGCATCTTCCGCGCCCGCGCGATCGAGGCTCTGGCCGGCCGCGATCGGCGCTGGCGGGTGGTCTATACCTCAGAAAGCGTATCGGGCGTGGCGGCGGCGGTAACCGCCGGGCTGGGGATCGCGGTGCTGGGCGACTGCACGGTGCCGCCGGGGGTGCGCGTGCTGTCGGATGCCGAAGGCTTCCCGGCTTTGGGCGCGGTGGAACTGGCGGTGTTCGGCGAGGCCCGTGCCCCCGCCGCCCTGGCTCAATCGTTCACCGGCTTCGTCTCCGACCGGCTGCGCGCCCTGGTGCCCAGCCATTGTGCCGCCTGACGGCATCATCAGCCGGCCACGCCTGAACCGGCGACGCTGCTCTATGGCGCCACGATGGTGGGCGTGGAACTGCTATGGTTCGGCACCGTCGCCTGCGTGTTCGCCACCCCGGCCGTGCGCCGCCGGCTGCTGCGTGCGGGCCCGTGGGTCGATCGCGTCACCGGCGGCGCGCTACTTGGCGCTGGGCCTGCGGCTGGCATTCGTACGCGGTGTCTGATCAGCGCACCAGACCATCCAGAAGATCGGATCGGATCAGGACATCGACGCCATAGGTCAGCGCCGCCGCGATCACGCTGGTCGCCGCCGCCTTCACCCATAGGCGCGGGTTGCGGGGCGCGCCCGATGCCTCGGCGTGCTCGTCCTTGTGGTCATGGCGCACGCCCACCGGCAGCGTCATGAAGAACAGCGGCCACCAGACGATCACGAAGACCAACGCCACGGTGAACCAACTCTCCATGCCAGGATGTCCTTCAGGGTGATGAGCCCGAGACCAGGGCGGCCGGACCAGATATAACGCCCGCCCGGCGATCAGGCCGGGCGGGCGCGGATTGAAGGCGACGTCAGGTGCCGCGTTGCGGCGGCTCAGCCCCGGTCAGGCCCCGGTCAGGCACTGACCTGCTCCAGTTCCACCAGCGTGCCATTGGTGTCCTTGGGGTGCAGGAACAGGATCGGCTTGTCATGGGCACCGATCTTCGGCTCGCCATCGCCCAGCACCCGCATGCCATCGGCCTTCAGCTTGTCGCGCGCGGCATAGATGTCGTCGACCTCATAGCACACATGGTGCACGCCGCCCGAGGGGTTGCGCTCAAGGAACTTCGCGACCGGGCTGTCGGCGCCCAGCGGGTGCAGAAGCTCGATGGCGGTGTTGTCCAGGCGCACGAATACCGTGGTCACGCCATGGGCGGGCTGGTCCTTGGCGGCCGAGACGGTGGCGCCGAAGGTGTTGCGATACAGGCTGGCTGCCGCATCGAGATCGGGGACGACGATGGCGACATGGTTAAGGCGTCCGATCATCGGCAGAGGCTCTCCTCAGTCTGGGGTACGCGACCCGGTTTTTCTGCGGTTTATAGCGTTGGTTCCACCATGCGGGCAGCATGGCCGCCGTGGTCCGGGCTCCCCGTTCCCGCGCCGCGACGTCTAGAGCAGATCCTGATCAGGTGGAACCACCTGATCGGGTAAAGATGCTCGATAAACAAATAACTTAGAGCGATTCTCGTGCACCAGATAGCGCGAAAATCGCTCTAGGCAATAGTCAGATTCGCACGACATGCACGTCGATCAAGGGCTTCTTGCCACGCCGTGTGCGCAGCCGACGGCGCAGTGCCAGCCGCGTCACGTCGTGGATGCGCACATCGCTCAACACGTCGTCATCATCCAGTCCATCGATCGCCTCGGCCAGATCCTCGGCAATATCGGCCGCCAGGGTGTCGATCTCGGAATCCGGATCGACCAGACCGGGCAGCGCCACCATCGGGTCGGCTTTCAGCTCGCCATATTTGTCGACGACGACCGTCGCGAAGGCAGCACCTTCATAGAGCATGCGCTTGCGCGCGCGCATGACCTCGCCATCCACCGGCAGCACGTCGTTATTGCCGTCGGCGACCAGATAGCCCGAGGCGATCCGCGCGATCCGGCCCGGCGTGCCCGGCGCCAGGCGCACCACCGCCCCGTTTTCCACCGTCACCGCTTCGGGCACCTGAAGGCTCTTCGCCAGGGCCACATGCTCGATCAGATGGCGGGGCTCGCCATGGACCGGCACGGCGATACGCGGCTTCACCCAGCGATACATCTGGGCAAGCTCATTGCGGCCGCCATGCCCTGAGACATGAATGTCGGCATCGCGCTCGGTGATGACCTCGGCGCCCTCGCGGGCGAGCAGGTTCAGCAACCGGCCGATCTTGCGTTCATTGCCCGGGATCTGGCGCGAAGACAGCATCACCGTGTCGCCCCGGCGCAGTTCCGCCGCCGGGTGCTCGCCCCGGGCGATGCGGGCCAGCGCCGCATTGGGCTCGCCCTGGCAGCCGGTCACCAGATAGAGCAACCGCTCGGCCGGCAGCCGGTCGGCTTCACGATCGGTCGCCAGCATGCCGGCGATGTCCAGATAGCCGGTCTCGGTGGCGGCCTTGATCATCCGATCAAGGCCACGGCCCAGCACCACCACCTTGCGGTTGGCATCGGCTGCGGCTTTGACGATGGTCTCGACCCGCGCGATGTTCGAGGCGAAGGTCGCCACGAACACCCGGCCCTTGCGGCCGGCGACCAGCCCGCCCATCGTGGCGCGGACATCCGCCTCCGATCCGGCGTCGGTCTCGCGGAACACATTGGTCGAGTCGCAGACCATGGCAAGAACACCTTCCTCGCCGATCGCGGTCAAGCGATCGATGTCGGTGGTCTCGCCAACCAGCGGCTCGGGGTCGATCTTCCAGTCGCCGGTATGCATCACCGTGCCAAAGGGCGTGCGGATCGCGATGGCGTTGGGCTCGGGGATCGAATGGGTCAGCGACACGAATTCCATGTCGAACGGCCCAAGCTTCAGCCGGCCACCCAGCGGAATGATGGTGATGTCGGCCTCGCGATCGCCGACCCCGGACTCCCTCAGCTTCGCGCGCACCACGGCGGCGGCAAAGGGAGTCGCATAGATCGGCAGCCGCAGCCGCCGCCACAGATATGGCACCGCGCCCAGATGATCTTCGTGGGCGTGGGTCAGCACGATGCCGGCGATCTTGTCGCGGCGGGCTTCCAGGAATGCGATATCGGGCAGGATGATATCGACGCCCGGCAGCCGGTCATCGGCAAATCCCAGCCCGAAATCGATCACCACCCACTGCCCGCGGCAGCCATAGAGATTGAGATTCATCCCGATCTCGTTGGCGCCGCCCAGCGGCAGAAACAGCAATTCCTCACCCGGCTCGACCTTAGCGGTCGGCGGCAGTGCATCGTCCTTTTGTCGGGTCATGCCTTCTCTTGGATGTTGAGCCGATGGATTTCCAGCAGCCCGACAAGCGTGATGTCGGGGTCGGCGTGCTGGATAGCGTCGGTCGCGTTGAAGAAGATCGGGGCCAGACCGCCGGTTGCAATGACGGTCATCGGCTTGCCGTATTCATCGACGATCCGGCGAACCAGACCTTCGATCAGGCCGACATAGCCCCAGAAGACGCCAGCCTGCATCGCTGGCACGGTATCTTTGCCGATGACCGTCTGCGTCCGTTCGACGGCGATCCTCGGCAATTTCGCGGCGGCGCGGTGCAGCGCCTCCAAAGACAGATTGATACCCGGTGCGATCACGCCACCCTGATAGGAGCCGTCGGCACCGACCACGTCGAAGGTGGTCGCGGTGCCGAAGTCGATCACGATCAGGTCGCCGCCATAGATCTTATGGGCGGCGATGGCGTTCACCAGGCGATCCGCGCCAACCTCGCGCGGGCGGTCCATGTCGATCCGCAAGCCCAGCCGGACGTCCGGATCGCCGATCATCATCGGCTCCGATCCGAAATAGTCCCGACAGAGCTGCCGGAGCGAAAACTTGGTCTGCGGCACCACCGATGAGATGATCACCGCATCGATATCGGGAACGGTCAGCCCCTTCAGGGCGAACAGCTGCAACAGCCAGACCGCGTATTCATCGGCCGTTCGCTGGCCGTCGGTGCTGGCCCGCCACTGCCCGCGCCAGTCTGTGCCATCGTGGACTGCAAACACCGTATTGGTATTGCCGACATCGATGGTGAGCAGCATCAAGGGTTTCCTTCCACATCGTTCAGGCCCGGCCCGTTCTTCAGACGCCGCCCGTATTCAGACGCCGCCCGTTACCGGCGGCTTTGCAAACACGACCTCGCCGGCGGCGAGCCGTCGGATCGTTCCGTCCTCCTGAGCCAGCAGCAGCGTGCCGTCATCATCGATACCATCGAAGCGGCCGGTGACCGGCGTGGCGCCATAGCGAACCGTCGCCATCTGCCCCAGACCATAGGCTCTGGCCAGCCAGTCCGCCTTCAATCCACCCAGTCCCTGACGCGCCCACACCGCACGGCGGGCCGCGAAGGCCGGTGCGAAAGCCTCGACGACGTCCAGAGGATAAAGATGGTGTGCACCAGGGCATTCCGCCAGCACCGCCGGCGGAAACACACCATCGGTCGGCCCCGGATGCACCCGGACATTGGCACCGATACCGGCGATGACATGGGTTCCGGACTGGTCCTCGGCGCTTTCCAGCAGGATACCGGCAAGCTTGCCCGCGACGCCGTCCCTGACCAGCAGAACATCGTTGGGCCACTTCACCGCAGGCACGGCGCCCGATCCTTGCGGCAACAAAGCGGCGATGGCATCGGCCATCGCCAGGCCCACCACGAGCGAAAGCTGCGCCGCATGTCCAAGCGGACCCTGCGGACGCAGCACCAGGCTCATATACAGATTGCCCGCCGGTGACTGCCAGACGCGGCCCTGGCGGCCGCGCCCGGTGGTCTGACGCGCCGCCACCACCAATGTGCCATCCGGCGCGCTCTCGGCGATCAGTTGCCGCGCGAGAATGTTGGTGCTGTCGACCTCGTCGCGCAGCACCAGATTGAACGCCGGCGGCAGATCGGGGACGCGCCCCTCGCCGTCGGTCACGGCATCAGCGCCATGGCTGCCTGCCCGGCCCGGTCCAGAAGCACGCCGGGCACGATGAAGAACAGCATGGTGAAGGCGAAGCTGATCGCGAGCGTCACGGTCAGGCCCGTGCCGATGCCCCGATCGAAGGCTTCCGCCGGCTCGTCGAAATACATGATCTTGACGATGCGGAGATAGTAATAGGCGCTGACCACGCTGGAGACGACGCCGATCACCGCCAGCCAGAACAAGCCGGCCTTCACCGCCGCCTGAAAGACGAACAGCTTGCCGAAGAAGCCCGCCAGCGGCGGAATTCCGGCCAGAGAGAACATCATCGCCGCCAGGATGAAGGCGATCACCGGGCGGCTGCGCGACAGCCCCGCCAGATCGGCGATCTGTTCGACCATCCGGCCCTGACGGCGCATCAGCAGCACGACCGAGAAGGTGCCGACGGTCATGAACAGATAGATCGCCATATAGGCGGCGACGCCGCGATAGCCCTCGACCGTGCCGGCCGTCAAGCCGACCAGGGCATAACCGACATGGCCGATCGAGCTATAGGCCAGCAGCCGCTTAATGTTGGTCTGGCCGATGGCCGCGAAGGCCGCCAGCACCATCGAGGCAACCGCAATGAACCAGGTCACCTGCTGCCATTCGCCGACCATGCCGCCGAAGGGCTCGGCCAGCACCCGCACCAGCAACGCCATCGCGGCGATCTTCGGCGCCATGGCAAAGAAGGCGGCGACACTGGTGGGGGCGCCCTCATACACGTCGGGCGTCCACATATGGAACGGCACCGCCGAAATCTTGAAGGCGAGGCCGACCATGATGAAGACCAGACCGACGATCAGCCCGACCGACGGCGCGGGCGCCGCCAGCGAAACCGCCAGCGCATCGAAGCTGGTGGACCCGGCGAAGCCATAGACCATGCTGCAGCCATAGAGCAGCATGCCCGACGACAGCGCGCCAAGCAGGAAGTATTTCAGGCCCGCTTCGGTCGACTTGATGCTGTCACGCTTGAAGGCCGCCAGCACATAGAGCGACAGGCTCTGCAGCTCAAGACCCATATAGAGCGACATCAGGTCGTTGGCCGAGATCATCATCAGCATGCCGATGGTGGCGAACACCATCAGCAGCGGATATTCGAACCGGACCACACCTTCACGCTCAAGATAATCGCGCGACATGATCAGGGCGAAGATCGACGCCAGCAGCACCAGCACCTTCATGAAGGCGCCGAAGGCATCGGCCACAAACAGGCCGTGGAAGGTCACGACGCGACCTTCGGGCCCCATCATGACCAGCACGGCCGCAATCGCGAAGCCGATGCCGGCCAGCCAGGACAGCAGCCCGGATGCCTTGTCCTTGCCCGCGAACACGCCGACGAGGATCAGAGCCATGCCGAGCACCGCGAGCCAGAGCTCGGGGAATGCCGGGGCCAGATCGGGAAGAGGATAGGACGTCATCGTAAACCTCGATGCCTCTCGTCTCGTCAGCGCTGCGCGAGCTGGTTCACGGCGTCAACCGCCATTGCCGCCTTCTCGACCTGGACCTGTTCCAGGAGATGGGCGACCGATGCACGGATCGGCTCAAGGAAGGTCTCGGGATAGATGCCCATCCAGAGGGTCAGCACGACCAGCGGCGCAAAGGCCAGAACCTCCCGGCGGTTCATGTCGAGGATGCCTTTCAGATCCTCGCGCACAAGTTCGCCGAACACGACCCGCCGATACAGCCACAGCATATAGCACGCACCGAGGATCACACCGGTCGCGGCCAGGAAAGCCACCCAGGTATTGGCCTGGAAGGCGCCGACCAGCACCAGGAATTCCCCCACGAAGCCCGACGTGCCGGGCAGGCCGATCGAGGCCATGGTGAAGAACAGGAACACCAGCGCATAGCCGGGCATCCGATGCACCAGGCCGCCGTAGCGGTCGATGTCGCGGGTGTGCATGCGGTCATAGACCACGCCGACACACAGGAACAGCGCGCCCGACACCAGGCCGTGGCTGAGCATCTGGATGATCGAGCCTTCGAGGCCCTGGGTGTTGAAGGTGTAGATGCCGATGGTCACGAAGCCCATATGGGCGACCGAGCTATAGGCGATCAGCTTCTTCATGTCGCCCTGCACCAGGGCGACCAGCGAGGTGTAGATCACCGCCACCACCGACAGGCCGAAGATCAGCGGCGCGAAATAGTGGCTGGCATCCGGCAGCATCGGCAGGCTGAAGCGCAGGAAGCCATAGCCACCCACCTTCAGCAGGATACCCGCCAGCAGCACGGAACCGGCGGTCGGTGCCTCGACATGGGCATCGGGCAGCCAGGTGTGCACCGGCCACATCGGTATCTTGACCGCGAAGGACGCGAACATCGCCAGCCACAGGAACAACTGCATGTTGTGGCTGAAATTCGTGCTCATCAGGGTCGGGATGTCGGTGGTACCGGCCTCGAAATACATCGCGAGCAGCGCCACCAGCATCAGCACCGAGCCGAACATGGTGTAGAGGAAGAACTTGAACGCCGCATAGATGCGCCGCTTGCCACCCCAGATGCCGATGATCAGGAACAGCGGGATCAGCATGCCTTCGAAGAAGACATAGAACAGCACGAAGTCGAGCGACACGAAGGAGCCGATGACCAGCGTTTCCATAGCCAGGAACGCGATCATGTATTCCTTCACCCTGACCGTGATCGCATCCCAGCTCGCCAGCACGCAGATCGGGATCAGCAGGGTGGTGAGCAGAACGAACCACAGCGAGATGCCGTCGATGCCGAGGTGATAGTCGATCCCATAGCCGGGGAACCACTCGACCCGCTCGACGAACTGGAAGTCGGCGGTCGAGCTGTCGAAGCCCGACCACAGCAGCAGGGAGATCAGGAAGGTGATGACGCTGGTCCACAGCGCGACGCTGCGGGCGTTGCGGGCCACCGTCGCCTCGTCACCACGGATCAGCAGGATGAATCCCGCACCGATCAGCGGCAGGAAGACGACCGTCGAGAGAAGCGGCCAATCCGTCATCACCAGCCGGCCTCCAGACCGAAGAAGAAGTAGGACACGATCAGCGCCAGACCGATGAGCATGGCAAACGCATAGTGGTAGACGTAACCCGACTGCATCCGGCCCGCCCGCCGGGCCAGGCCCAGCGAGACCGCGGCGATACCATCAGGCCCGAAACCGTCGATAATCCGGCGGTCACCGCCCTGCCACAACACCCGGCCGATCCAGAGCGCGGGACGCACGAAGATGGCGTCATACAGCTCGTCGAAATACCACTTGTTGAGCAGGAACTTGTAGAGGCCCGAGAAGTCCGACGCCACCTTGCCCGGCAGATCCGGCCGGCGGATATAGAACAGCCAGGCGAGCCCGATACCGGCGGCACTCATCACCAGCGGCAGCAGCTTCACCCAGCCGGGCACGTGATGCGCCTCTTCCAGGATGTTGTGCTCGCCCAGCATGGTGATCGCACCATTCCAGAACGCCAGACCGGCATCGACCATCGGCTGGCCGATATAGCCGGCCGTAATCGCGCCCACCGCCAGCAGGAACAGCGGCACGGTCATGATCAGCGGGCTTTCATGGACATGCTCCATGGTGTGCTTGTCGGCCCGGGGCTTGCCATGGAAGGTCATGAACAGCAGCCGCCAGCTATAGAAGGCGGTCATGAACGCCGCGGCGATGCCCATCCAGAAGGCATAGGCGCCGACTGTGGAATGCGCGGCATAAGCCGTCTCAAGGATCATGTCCTTCGAGAAGAAGCCGGCGAAGGGCGGGATGCCGGCCAGCGCCAGCGATCCGATCCACATCATCATGTAGGTGACGGGGATGAGCTTCCAGATGCCGCCCATGCGGCGCATGTCCTGCTCGTCGGACATCGCATGGATGACCGAGCCGGCGCCCAGGAACAACAGCGCCTTGAAGAAGGCATGGGTCATCAGATGGAAGATCGCCGCCGGATAGGCGCCGACGCCGGCCGCGAAGAACATATAGCCGAGCTGCGAGCAGGTCGAATAGGCGATGACCCGCTTGATGTCGGTCTGGGTGAGGCCGATGGTCGCGGCGAAGAAGGCGGTCGAGGCGCCGATCACCGTGATCATGTCGCTGGTGAACACCGTCAGTTCGAACAGCGGCGACAGGCGTGCCACCATGAACACGCCGGCGGTGACCATGGTCGCCGCATGGATCAGCGCCGACACCGGGGTCGGGCCTTCCATCGCATCTGGCAACCAGGTGTGCAGGCCGAGCTGGGCCGACTTGCCCATCGCGCCGATGAACAGCAGCACGCCCAGCACCTCGATCGTCGGCAACGACATGCCGAGGAAATCGATGGTGGTGCCGGCGACGTTGCCAAGCTCGCCGAAGACTGCGTCGAAGGTGACCGAGCCGGTGACCAGGAACACGCCGAAAATGCCCAGCGAGAAGCCGAAGTCACCCACGCGGTTGACCACGAAGGCCTTCATGGCCGCCTTGTTCGCCGACGGCTTCTTGTACCAGAAGCCGATCAGCAGATAAGAGGCCAGACCAACGCCTTCCCAGCCGAAGAACATCTGGACCAGATTGTCGGCGGTCACCAGCGTCAGCATCGCGAAGGTGAACAGCGACAGATAAGCCATGAACCGCGGCTTGTGCGGATCGTGGCTCATATAGCCGATCGAGTAGAGGTGGACCATGAACGACACGCCGTTCACCACGATCAGCATGACCGCGGTCAGCGCATCGATGCGCAGCGCCCAGGCGAAATCGAGCCCGCCCGAGCGGATCCAGGTGAACAGCTCGATCGTGGTGGCGTTGCCATAGACCGCGACGTCGAAGAAGGCGACGACCGACAGCAGGGCCGCGAGCCCCACGGCACCGGTGGTCACGAACTGCGACCCCCGATCGCCGAGGACACGGCCGAAGAAGCCGGCGACGATCGCCGCCGCGAGCGGAAGCAGGATCAGTGCGACGTACATCGCGGCCTCAGCCCTTCATCATGTTGATGTCTTCGACCTCGATCGAGCCGCGGTTCCGGAAATAGACCACGAGCACGGCAAGGCCGATCGCTGCTTCGGCAGCGGCGACGGTGAGGACGAACATCGCGAAGACCTGCCCCACCAGATCCTGGAGCTGGGTCGAAAATGCGACGAAGTTGATATTGACCGCGAGCAGCATCAACTCGATCGACATCAGGATCGTGATGACATTCTTGCGGTTCAGGAAGATCCCGAAGATCCCAAGCGTAAACAGGATCGCGGCCAGGACCAGATAATGCTCGATGCCAATGATCATCAAATGCCCTTACCCGTCGGAACCTTCTTGATTTCCACCGACTGTTCGATGGTCCGGGCATTCTGCTTGCCTGGATCCTGGCGAACGACGCCGGGGCGGCTGCGCAGGGTCAGCACGATGGCGCCGATCATCGCGACCAGCAGCACCAGCCCCGCAGCCTGGAACAGATAGACATACTTCGTGTAGACGAGTTGGCCGAGCGCATGGATATTCGAGACACCCTCGGGCACGCCGACCGGAGCCGCGAACAGCGGCTGATCGGATGCGGCCAGGCTGTAGCTGCCACCGATGAGCACCAGTTCGGCCAGCAGTACCAGGCCGATCAGCGCGCCGACCGGCAGATAGCGCTGAAAGCCCTCGCGCAGCTGCACGAAGTTGATGTCCAGCATCATGACCACGAACAGGAACAGCACGGCCACGGCACCGACATAGACGACCACCAGGATCATCGCCAGGAATTCCGCACCCAGCAGCACGAACAGGCCGGCCGAGTTGAAGAAGGCCAGAATGAGGAACAACACCGAGTGAACCGGGTTGCGGGCGGAAATAACCATCACGCCCGATGCCACAGTCACCGCGGCGAAGAGGTAGAAGGCCAGCGCCTGAAGAACCATTCTCCGCCCTCGTCCGATCTCGTTTCTTGTGTCGCATGGCACCAGCGCCGGATGGCGCGGTGCCTTCAAACCATCGCCGGCCCCTGATCGGGGCCGGCGCTCTCACACCATCAACGGTAGGGTGCTACGTCGGCGAGGTTCGCCGCGATCTCCCGTTCCCACCGGTCGCCGTTCTGAAGCAGCTTTGTCTTGTCGTAGAACAGCTCTTCGCGCGTCTCGGTCGCGAACTCGAAGTTCGGCCCCTCGACGATTGCATCCACCGGGCACGCCTCCTGGCAGAAGCCGCAATAGATGCATTTGGTCATGTCGATATCATAGCGGGTGGTGCGCCGGCTGCCATCGGCACGCGGCTCCGCCTCGATCGTGATCGCAAGGGCCGGGCAGATCGCCTCGCACAGCTTGCAGGCGATGCAGCGCTCTTCACCATTGGGATACCGGCGCAACGCATGCTCCCCGCGAAACCGCGGGCTGATCGGCCCCTTCTCATAGGGGTAGTTCAGCGTCACCTTCGGCTTGAAGAAGTAGCGCAACGTCAGCGCCATACCCTTCACGATCTCGGTGAGCAGGAATGCGCGTGCGGTCTGGCCGATCGATGCCATCTCAACCTCTCCTCCGGCCTCCAGGCCAGCCCGACGGGGCCGGCCGGACGATCCGGGCTTACCTTACTCCGGGACGCGCACTTGGCAAGCACATGTCCCCGCATTCACGGACCCCGCATGTCCGGGGCTTCGCCGTGCTGTGGCCGAATTGGAACAATCCGGCCACAGCACCAGAGCCGCCTATTGCTGCCCCGGAAGCCAGCCGAAGCCCACGAGCACGCCGGCGGTGAGGATCACCCACAGCAGCGAGAACGGCAGGAAGACCTTCCAGCCCAGACGCATCAGCTGGTCATAGCGATACCGCGGGAAGGTACCGCGCACCCAGATGAACACGAACAGCAGCACGAAGATCTTGATCAGGAACCACACCACGCCCGGGATCCAGTTCAGCGGCGCGATGTCGAACGGCGGCAGCCAGCCACCCAGAAACAGGATGGTGGTCATCCCGCTCATCAGGATCATGTTGGCGTATTCGCCGAGGAAGAAGAGCGCGAAGGGCATCGACGAATATTCGACGTTATAGCCCGACACCAGCTCCGCTTCCGCTTCCGGAAGGTCGAAGGGCAGCCGGTTGGTCTCGGCCAGCGCCGAGATGAAGAAGACCACGAACATCGGAAACAGCGGAATGGCGAACCACACCGTTTCCTGCGCCCGCACCACATCCGACAGGTTGAGCGACCCCACGCAGAGCAGCACGGTGATGATCACCAGGCCGATCGAGACTTCGTACGACACCATCTGCGCCGCCGAGCGCATCGCACCCAGAAAGGCATAGCGGGAGTTCGAGGCCCAGCCGGCCATGATGATGCCATAGACGCCCAGCGACGAGATGGCAAACAGATACAGGATGCCGACATTGATATCGGCCAGCACCCAGCCATCGTCGAACGGGATCACCGCCCAGGCGACGAGGCTGAGGATCAGGGTCAGCATCGGCGCCAGCAGGAACAGGAACCGGTTCGACCGCGACGGGATGATGGTTTCCTTGGTCAGCAGCTTCAACGCGTCGGCGAAGGGCTGAAGCAGACCGAAGGGGCCGACGACATTCGGGCCACGGCGCATCTGGATGAAGCCGATGACCTTGCGTTCCATCAGCGTCAGATAGGCGACCGCGATCAGCAGCGGCATCACGATGGCCAGGATCTGGGCGACGATGATCACCCCCGGCCAGACATATCCGGAAAAGAACTCAGCCATTGGTGCCGGTCGCCTTGTCCTGCTGGAGCGCGTCGCCCGCATAGATCGCGGTGCAGGTCGCCATGGTCCGCGAGGCGCGGGAAATCGGATCGGTCATGTAGTAGTTGGTGACCGCCGCGGTCAGCGGGGCCGTATCCGGCGCACCGGTCTGGCCGAACGCGCCGCCCAATCCTGCCGGCTCGATCCGGTCGATGCGGGCCAGACGCGGGCTGATCGCCGCCATCCGCGCCCGCACACCCGACAGATCGTCATAGGGCAACGGCTTGCCGAGCATGCCCGACAGCGCCCGCAGGATCTTCCAGTCCTCGCGTGCATCCCCCACCGGGAACACCGCCAGATGCGACCGCTGCGGCCGGCCTTCCATATTGACGTAGGTGCCGTTCTTTTCCGTATAGGCCGCACCCGGCAGCACCACATCGGCGCGATGCGCACCGGCGTCGCCGTGATGGCCCTGATAGATCACGAAGGCCTGGCCCAGCGCATCGGTGTCGATTTCGTCGGCACCCAGCAGGAACAGGGTCTCGATCCGGCCGCTGGCGCAAGCCGCCACGATCTCGCGCGTCGCAAGGCCGCCCTCACCGGGCACCAGGCCCAGCTCCATGCCGCCGACACGCGCCGCGGCCGTGTGCAGCACGTTGAAACCGTTCCAGCCGTCGCGGACCATGCCGCAACGCTCGGCGATCTTGCGGGCGACGCCCAGGATCTTCGCGCCGTCGGTGCGGGTCAGCGCGCCCATGCCGACCACGATCATCGGCCGTTCGGCCGCCTTCAGCGCCTCGACGATCGGATCGGTCCCGTTCGCGATCGCCTCAAGCCGGCTTGCATCGGCCCCAAGATCTTCGACTGGCCAGGTCAGGTCCAGCGCCGGGCCGATCGACCAGCCACGGAAACCACCCTTGCGCCAGCGCTTGCGGAACCGGGCATTGACCAGCGGTGCCTCGCGGCGCGGGTCGGTGCCGACCAGCAGCACCGCATCAGCCATCTCGATGCCGGCGATGGTGCTGTTGAACAGCCAGGATGCCCGCTGGGTTGGGTCGAGTGCGGCACCATCCTGACGGCAATCGACATGCGGCGTGCCGATCACGTCGCGCATCAGGTCGCGGAACGCGGTCATCGCCTCGCAATCGACCAGATCGCCGACCAGACCGGCCACGGTTTCAGGCGCGCGGCCTTCCAGCCGGCCACGGATGGCACCGAAGGCCTCGTCCCAAGTGGCGGGCCGCAGACGACCGTTCTCGCGGATATAGGGGCGGTCCAGACGCTGGCGCTTCAGGCCGTCATAGGCGAAACGGCTCTTGTCGCCCAGCCACTCTTCGTTCACGTCCTCATGCAGCCGGGGCAGCACGCGCAGCACCTCGCGGCCGCGAACGTCGATCCGGATGTTCGCGCCGACGGCGTCGAGCACGTCGATGGACTCGGTCTTCTTCAGCTCCCATGGGCGGGCGTTGAAGGCATAGGGCTTCGAGGTCAGCGCGCCCACCGGGCACAGGTCGATCATGTTGCCCGACAGTTCCGAGGTCAGCGCATGCTCGACATAGGTGCCGATCTCCATGTGCTCGCCGCGGCCGGTCGCGCCCATCTCGGGCACGCCCGCAATCTCGGTGGCGAAGCGCACGCAGCGGGTGCAATGGATGCAGCGCGTCATCCAGGTCTGGATCAACGGACCCATGTCCTTGTCCTTGACCGCGCGTTTTTCCTCGTCATAGCGGCTCATGCCACGGCCATAGGCCATGGCCTGATCCTGCAGATCGCATTCGCCGCCCTGATCGCAGATCGGGCAATCCAGCGGATGGTTGATCAGCAGGAACTCCATCACCCCTTCACGGGCTTTCTTCACCCGCTCGGTGTTGGTGTGGATGACCATGCCGTCGGCGGCCGGCATCGCGCAGGACGCGATCGGCTTGGGCGCCCGCTCCTGCTCGACCAGACACATCCGGCAATTGCCGGCGATCGACAGGCGTTCGTGATAGCAGAAGCGGGGAATCTCCGCGCCAGCCGCTTCGCAGGCCTGAAGCACGGTCGCCCCTGCGGGCACCTCGACTTCCAGGCCGTCGATGGTCAGTTTCGGCATCGGGTTCCTCCTCAGGCCGCGCGGGCCGCATCCCGGGCGGCGCCGATGCGCCGCTCAAGTTCCGGACGGAAATGACGGATCAGGCCCTGCACCGGCCACGCCGCGGCATCGCCCAGCGCGCAGATGGTATGACCCTCGATCTGATAGGTCACCTGCTCCAGCCGGTCGATTTCAGGCAGCGTCGCATGGCCCTTGACCATGCGGTCCATGGTCCGCCACAGCCAGCCGGTGCCTTCGCGGCACGGCGTGCACTGACCGCAGCTTTCATGCATATAGAACTTCGACAACCGCGCGATGGCACGCACCACATCGGTCGACTTGTCCATCACGATGACCGCAGCGGTGCCAAGGCCGGACTTCACCGCCCGCAGGCTGTCGAAGTCCATCAGAATGTCGTCGCAGGTCGATTTGGGCAGCAAGGGCACCGACGATCCGCCGGGAATGATCGCCAGCAGATTGTCCCAGCCACCACGCACGCCGCCGGCATGACGCTCGATCAGCTCACGCAGCGGAATGCCCATCTCCTCCTCGATATTGCACGGCTTGTTCACATGGCCGGAAATCGAGAAGATCTTGGTGCCGGTGTTGTTCTCGCGCCCCAGCCCCGCGAACCAGGCGCCGCCGCGGCGCAGGATGGTCGGCGCGACCGCGATGCTTTCCACGTTGTTCACGGTGGTCGGGCAGCCATACAGCCCCGCCATCGCGGGAAATGGCGGTTTCAGCCGCGGCTGACCCTTCTTGCCTTCCAGGCTTTCGATCAGCGCGGTTTCCTCGCCGCAGATATACGCGCCGGCACCGAGATGGATGTAGACGTCGAAGTCATAGCCGCTGCCGCAGGCATTGCGGCCGATCAGACCGGCCTCATAGGCCTCGTCGATCGCTGTCTGCAGCGCCTGGGCCTCGCGGAGAAACTCACCGCGGATATAGATATAGGCGGCAACCGCCTTCATCGCGAAACCGGCGATCAGGCAGCCTTCGACCAGCTTGTGCGGGTCGTGACGCATGATCTCGCGGTCCTTGCAGGTGCCGGGCTCGCCTTCGTCGGCGTTCACCACCAGATAGGACGGACGCGGATCGTTCTTGGGCATGAACGACCATTTGACGCCGGTCGGGAAGCCCGCACCGCCACGGCCGCGCAGGCCGCTCGCCTTCATCTCCTGGACGATCCAGTCAGGGCCCTTGGCGATGATGTCCCGGGTGCCGTCCCAATCGCCGCGCCGCCGGGCACCGGCCAGACGAAAATCGTCATAGCCATGAAGATTGGTGAAGATGCGGTCCTGATCACGCAGCATCATTGCCTCCTGCGGTGCCGGATGCGGTCTGCACGGTCCCGGCCGCCGGCTGCCAGCCCTCGGGCTCGGATGCCCGGCGCCGGCCGGTCTGCGGGCCCGGCTTCGGCGTCTCACCACGCTTCAGGGCCTCAAGCACCCGAATGGTGAGTTCCGCGTCCAGATCCTCGTAATAATCGTCACCGATCTGCATCATCGGCGCGTTGGCGCAGGCACCAAGGCATTCCACCTCGGCCAGCGTGAACAGCCCGTCGGCGGTGGTCTCGCCGACATCGATGCCCAGATGCTTCTGGCAGGCGGCCATCACGGCATCCGATCCGCGCAGCCAGCACGGGGTGGTGGTGCAGACCTGGACGTGATGGCGCCCGATCGGCTTCAGATTGTACATGGTGTAGAAGGTCGCGACCTCGTACACCCGGATCGGCGGCATGCCCAGCATGTCGGCCACGTAATCCATCGCCACCCGCGGCAGCCAGCCGTCATTCTGACGCTGGGCCAGATCCAGCAGCGGCATCACGGCGCTCTGCTGGCGGCTGTCGGGGTATTTCGCGATGATCTTTGCCGCCGCGGCGAGATTCTCTTCGGTGAAGGCGAAGCTCGCAGGCTCGACGTTGGTGTCGCTCACTGGTCCCGGTCCCCTCAACGATCGATCTCGCCGAACACGATGTCCATATTCGCCAGAATGGCGACGGTATCGGCCAGCAGATGGCCCTTCGACATGAAATCCATGGCAGAGATATGGGCAAAGCCCGGCGCCCGGATCTTGCAGCGATAGGGCTTGTTGGTGCCGTCGGACACCAGGTAGACGCCGAATTCACCCTTGGGCGCCTCGGTCCCGACATAAACCTCGCCGGCCGGCACCTTGAATCCTTCAGTATAGAGCTTGAAGTGATGGATCAGCGCTTCCATCGACCGCTTCATTTCGCCGCGGCCGGGCGGCGCGATCTTGCGGTCATCGGTCTTGACCGGTCCGTCCGGCATCTCCTTGACGCATTGGCGGACGATCTTGAGCGACTCGCGCACTTCCTTCATGCGGACGTTATAGCGGTCGTAGACGTCGCCATTGCGGCCGACAGGAATGTCGAAATCCATCCGGTCATAAACGTCATAGGGCTGCGCCTTGCGCAGATCCCAGGCCACCCCCGAACCGCGCAGCATCGGACCGGTCATGCCCCAGTCCAGCGCGTCATCCGCCGACAGCACACCGATATCCACGGTGCGCTGCTTCCAGATGCGGCTGTGGCTCATCAGGTTTTCGAGATCGTCGAAGCGCTTCGGGAACTCTTCGGTGAAGGTCCAGATCTCGTCCAGAAGCCCGGCCGGCAGATCCATCGACACGCCACCCGGCCGGAAATAATTCGCGTGCAGGCGGGCGCCGCAGACCTTGTCATAGAAGCCCATGATGATCTCGCGGTCCTCAAAGCCCCACAGCAGCGGTGTGGTGGCGCCAAGGTCCAAGGCGAAGGTCGTCATGTTCAGCAGATGATTGGCGATGCGGGTCAGTTCGGCGAACATCACGCGGATGTATTGGCCGCGCAGCGGCACGTCCAGCTTCAGAAGCTTCTCGACCGCGAGCACATAAGCGTGCTCCTGATTCATGATCGAGACATAGTCCAGCCGGTCGAAATACGGCAGCGCCTGAAGATAGGTCTTGTACTCGATCAGCTTCTCGGTGCCACGATGCAGCAGGCCGACATGCGGATCGGCGCGGGTGACGACCTCACCATCCATCTCCAGCACCAGGCGCAGCACGCCATGTGCCGCCGGATGCTGGGGACCGAAATTCAGCATCATCGGCTTGATTGCGGTCTCGGTATCAGACATCATTTCGCCCCCTGCTGCGCCTTCTCGTCACCCGGCAGGATGTATTTCGCACCATCCCACGGGCTCAGGAAGTCGAATCGGCGGAATTCCTGGGTCAGCTGTACCGGCTCATAAATCACCCGCTTCTCGGTCTGGTCGTAGCGGACCTCGACATAGCCGGTGAGCGGGAAATCCTTGCGCAGCGGATGCCCTTCGAAGCCATAATCGGTCAGCAGCCGCCGCAGATCCGGATGGTCGGCGAAGAACACGCCATACAGATCCCAGGTCTCGCGCTCGAACCACAGCGCCGAGTTGAACACCGGCACCGCCGATGGCACCGGCGTATCTTCGGACGCCGAGACGGTCACGCGGATGCGCTGATTGTGCTTGAGGCTGAGCAGATGATAGACGACGTCGAAACGCTCTTCACGCTCGGGCCAGTCGACACCGCAGACGTCGATCAACTGCTTGAACAGGCAGTTGCTGTCATCGCGCAGAAAGGTCAGCGTGCGGGTCAGGGACGTCCGCGACACACGGAGCGTCAGCTCACCCAATGCGACCTTCCAGCCGTCCACTCCGTCGCCGAGGGCTGACGCGACATAGCCGCCCAGCTCCCGGAGTGCGTCTTCGTTGACGTAACTCACGGCATCCGCCTTCTCGTGCCTCAACACAAACCTTGCTGCACCGCCCGACGTTCTGCCGGTCCGCTGCGCCGCCGCTTTTCCCGATGCGAACGCCGATCAGCGCTCAAGCGTACCGGTGCGGCGGATTTTCTTCTGAAGCTGGAGCACGCCATAGACCAGCGCCTCAGCCGTCGGCGGGCAGCCCGGCACATAGATATCGACCGGAACGATCCGGTCGCAGCCGCGCACCACCGCGTATGAGTAATGATAATAGCCGCCGCCATTGGCACAGCTACCCATCGAGATGACATATTTCGGCTCGGGCATCTGGTCATAGACCTTGCGCAGAGCCGGCGCCATCTTGTTGGTCAGCGTGCCGGCCACGATCATCACGTCAGACTGACGCGGGCTGGGCCGGAACAGGAAGCCGAACCGGTCCAGATCATAGCGGGCGGCCGCGGCATGCATCATTTCGACGGCGCAGCAGGCCAGCCCGAAGGTCATCGGCCAGAGCGAGCCGGTGCGCGCCCAGGTGACCAGCTCGTTCAGGCGCGCGGTGATGAAGCCGTTTTCCTTCAACTCATCGGTCGCGGCGGCGACCACACGCTCGGCATCGGCGCCGATCAGCGGCCCCGGTACGGTGCGGGCGCCCGCCCCTGTGTGAAGGCCGCCCGTGTGGACGGTTTCGGTCCGGGTGTCGATCACTCCCATTCCAGCGCCCCCTTCTTCCACTCATAGATGAAGCCCACCGTCAGCACGCCCAGGAAGACGACCATCGACCAGAACCCGAACATGCCGAGGTCGCCCAGCGACACGGCCCACGGGAACAGGAAGGCGACTTCAAGGTCGAAGATGATGAACAGAATCGCGACCAGATAGAACCGCACGTCGAACTGACCGCGGCTGTCATCGAACGCATCGAAGCCGCATTCATAGGCCGAGAGCTTCTCGGCTTCCGGGCGCTGAGGCGCGATAAAATAGGAAGCGATCACGATAACCGCGGCCAGAGCGGTCGCGATGCCGAGGAAAATCAGAATCGGCAGGTACTCGGCCAGCATGGTCTGCATGGGCTTGGCTTCCCTCCTGAGGCGGATGCCGGCCGGTGAAGGCCCGATCGGATCGAACCCTCGCCAGCGATGCTGCGGGACAACCGGGCGGGGCCGTCCAGCTTGCATCCCGTTGTGCACACGCGAAGACCGCGGTGCCACGGGGCCAAGCCGGATGGTCCGCCACAGGTCACCCCGTGCGGCGGCCTCACTATAGGCGAACGTGCTCGCCAACAAAATCCCCATTTTCAGCCACGAATATGTCCCAGCTTTGCGTTGCGGCAAGAGTATCACCGCCAGATGTCACAACGACCGGAGACCCAGGGCTCGGGCTGAAAACAAACAGGCCCGCACCGACGATGATCGGGCGGGCCCACGGACTGCGCGCAATTGCACGCTGGTCTTGATGCGGCGGCGAAAAGCACTCATGCCCTTTGCCGTCCAGAAGACGGTCTTGCATGCGTGAGCACGCGGGTCTTGTCCAGGATCCGGACCATGGCACAGGCCTGATCCGGGCATCGCTGGCGGGAGTGACGGGACTTGAACCCGCGGCCTCCGGCGTGACAGGCCGGCGCTCTAACCAACTGAGCTACACCCCCTTCGGCGATGCGCGGTGTTTAGCCGAGCGGCGGCACCTCTGTCAACGTCTTTCCGCAGGCGCCGGGCCTGCGATGCCGCCGCCGGCCGCCGGTCCGGCGTGTCATGACGCCCCGGCGGCGGTTGTCAGCGCCTGGCTCTGGGACAGTGTCCTGACCGGGGCGTCGCAGGTGGTGAAGGCATATTCGTCGAGCGAGGCGCTGCGCATCGCCCACCAGTAGCGACTGGCAAAGCTGGACCATTGCGCGGTCACCCGACCATCGGCGGTCTTGTACCAACTGTTGCAGCTGCCAGCCCAGACGGTGCGGTCGAGCGCGGCTCTGAGCCCACGATTATAGGCCGCCATGGCCTGGGCCTTGACCTCCATGACCTGACCGCGCCGCCCCTGGAACAACTGCTTCAGGCACCGTGTGATATAGGTCGCCTGAACCTCGTGCATGAAGATGATCGAATTGTGGCCGAGGCTGGTGTTGGGGCCGAACAGCATGAAGAAGTTCGGAAAGCCCGAGACAGCGACGCCGCGATGTGCCTCAGCACCCTCTGACCAGGCGTCATTGAGGTCAAGCCCGCCGCGCCCGGTGATCTTCATCGGCTGCAGAAACTCCGTGGCTCTGAAGCCGGTGGCATAGATCAGCACATCCAGGTCGTGACGCGCGCCGTCGACGGTTTCGACACCGCCTGGACGCAAGGCAGCGACCCGCCGCGTCACCACCTCGACATTCGGCCGTGCCAGTGTCGGATACCAGTCATTCGACAGCACGATACGCTTGCAGCCGGCCGGATAGTCGGGGGTCAGCCGACGACGCAGGTCTGGATCGGCGATATGGCGCCGCATGATGGCCAGTGCCTGCTTCTGGAACTGCTCGCGAGCGAAGCGCGCCCGGCCGAAGACCAGAAAATTCTTCTCAAGCCCCAGAAATATCTTCGCCCGGTGCAGCTTCATCGCCATCGGGCTACGGCGGAAGCGGGCGATTTCGGCTTCGGTATAGGCGCGATCGGGTTTGGGCGACACCCAGGCAGGCGTCCGCTGAAACAGCACCAGACGCGCCGCATCGGCCGCGATCTCGGGCACGAACTGCACCGCACTCGACCCATTGCCGATCACGCCGACCCGTTTGCCGGCAAGGTCGAGCCCCTCGGGCCAGCGGGCGGAATGAAATCGGGGCCCGGCGAAGCTCTCCTGCCCCGGCAGATCAGGAACCGCCGGATGATCGAGTTGCCCGGTGGCGGAAATCACCACCTCGGCGTCGATGTGGCCACCGCCGACGATGTCGATCCGCCACAGGCCGCGATCGTCGTCAAAGCGCGCCTCGGCTACCTCGGTGTTGAAACGGATCAGGCGCCGGATGTCGAAGCGGTCGGCCACCGCCTCCATATAGGCCAGGATTTCCGACTGCCGGGCATAGGTCCGCGACCAGTCCGGATTGGGAGCGAACGAGAACGAGTAGAGATGCGATGGAACGTCGCAACCGGCGCCGGGATAGGTGTTGTCACGCCAGGTGCCACCCAGCTGGGCATGCTTCTCGATGATCGCCACAGGACCGATCCCGGCCCGGTTGAGCTGGATCGCCATGCACAGGCCACCGAATCCGGCCCCGATGATGGCGACCTTGACCCGGGTGGCGTCACCCTCCGGACCAGAAGACATTGCAGCCATGGATCTTTCCTCCTCGCCTTCCCAGATGGCGAGGTGCCCCGGCGATCCTGGCATGCCGCCGGCTTCAACTGCGCTCGCCTTCATCAGTTATAGCGATTGTCGGCAGAATATTAAACGCGTTAGTTGAATTTTTGCTCGCAGAACGAAATATCTCCGATGGCAATCGCCATCATATGAAATGGCGGTACCAGAAGATGACAGCGGCCCGAGATTGTGATGGCAGGTGGTGGTGGGCGATGAGGGGCTCGAACCCCCGACCTTCTCGGTGTAAGCGAGACGCTCTGACCAACTGAGCTAATCGCCCGCCATGGCGGCGCCGGCCGGTTCCACGGCATCCGGCCAGTGTCGGGCCGCTGAAGACGGCACGGCATATCTTGAGCGGATGTATCCTGACCCACGACAACGGCCGCCCGTACATCCTGCACAGGCGGCCGGGCCATGAGCCTGCGGCAGTGTCGCCACAATCAGTCGGATACGTGGACGGCCCGATCCGGCCGCCCATCGCCTGACGTCATCGCCGGCGACGCGTCTCTCGCGGCCGGCGCGGCATGAAATTCGGTGAGGTGCCAGCTTTCTTGCCCCTGGACCTGAGCGGCCTCTCGGGGATGTCTGTTTTTCTTGGTGGAAGAACGGCTTGCGGGCCCCTGGTGACAAGGCCGGCGTCATGCCATCTCCACGGGTCGTGACACAGTTCGGCAGACCCTCTCCGGATCAGTCGTTAACGGCGTCCTTCAGACCCTTGCCAGCCCGGAACTTGGGCTGCTTCGAGGCGGGGATGGTGATCGCCTCGCCGGTACGGGGATTGCGGCCCTCGCTGGCGGCACGGGTCGCGACGTTGAACGTGCCGAAGCCGACCAGCCGGACTTCATCATCAGCGGCAAGCGCCGCGGTGATGGCATCGAACACGCCGTCGACGGCCCGGGCCGCGTCGGTCTTTGACAGCCCCGTGCTGTCGGCCACGCGCGCAACGAGATCGTTTTTGTTCACTTTTCAGGCTCCCCTTCTTGGAGTGGCGGTTCGCACTCACGCGTCGGTGATACGTCGACCAGGGGCGAGTGTAAATCCCCCGGCAGAAGCGCGTCAATCGGCGTCCCGGCCGAAAACCGCACAAATCCGCCAAAAAACAGCCCTCGCGCCGCATTTGGCGCGAGGGCTGCCGGATTTGGTCAACCTTCGGTCTCAAGGATCGCCAGATGCCCGATCAATGGGCACGTGGTCCGGGCGCTTCAGACTGGTCCACGGATTCCTCGCGCGCGGGCTCGGCCGTTTTGCCCTCTGCGCGCTCAGGCCACTCGATCGGCACCAACGGCTTCAAAAGCGCATGCGCCAGCACTTCATCGACATGCGCCACCGGAATGATGGTCAGCCCCTTCTTCACGTTGTCGGGGATGTCCGCCAGATCCTTTTCATTGTCACGCGGGATCAGCACGGTCTTGATGCCGCCATGCAATGCCGCCAGCAGCTTTTCCTTCAATCCGCCGATCGGCAGCACACGGCCGCGCAGCGTGACCTCGCCGGTCATGGCGACGCTGCGGTTGACCGAGATGCCGGTCAGCACCGACACGATCGATGTCACCATGGCGATACCGGCAGACGGACCATCCTTGGGGGTGGCGCCTTCCGGCACGTGGATATGGATGTCCGCCTGCTCGAACACGGTCGGCCTGATTCCATACTCCACCGCCCGCGAGCGGACATAGGACCGGGCGGCCTGAATGCTCTCCTGCATCACTTCGCCCAGCTTGCCGGTGATCGTCACCTTGCCCTTACCGGGCATGGTCACCGCCTCGATGGTCAGCAGATCGCCGCCGACCTCGGTCCAGGCCAGACCGGTGACGGCACCGATCATATCCTCAAGCTCCGCCTCGCCGAACTTGAACCGACGCACGCCGGCATATTTGTCGAGGTTGTCGGAGGTGATCGCCACCGAGGTCGACTGCCCCATCACCAGTTCCTTGACCGCCTTGCGGGTCAGGCTCGCAATCTCGCGCTCAAGGCTGCGGACGCCCGCCTCACGGGTGTAATAGCGGATCAGGTCGCGGATCGCGCCGTCGGTGATCGAGAACTCGCCCTTCTTCAGACCCTGCGCCTTGACCTGCTTTGCGGTCAGATGCCGCTTGCAGATTTCGACCTTCTCGTCCTCGGTGTAACCCGAGATGCGGATGATCTCCATCCGGTCCAGAAGCGGCTGCGGCATGCGCAGGCTGTTGGCCGTGCAAATGAACATCACATCCGACAGGTCGTAATCCACCTCAAGGTAATGATCGGCGAAGGTGCCGTTCTGCTCCGGGTCCAGAACCTCAAGCAGGGCCGATGACGGATCGCCGCGGAAGTCCGCGCCAAGCTTATCGATTTCGTCGAGCATGAACAGCGGGTTGGTCTTGCCCGCCTTCTTCATCGACTGGATCACCTTGCCGGGCAGCGAGCCGATATAGGTGCGGCGATGACCGCGGATCTCGGCCTCGTCACGCACGCCGCCCAGGCTGACGCGAACGAATTCACGCCCCGTCGCCCTGGCGATCGACTTGCCAAGCGAGGTCTTGCCGACGCCCGGAGGGCCGACGAAGCACAGGATCGGGCCCTTGAGCTTGGCGACGCGCATCTGAACGGCCAGATGCTCGACGATCCGCTCCTTCACCTTCTCAAGACCATAATGGTCCTCGTTCAGAACCTCCTCGGCCCACTTCAGATCCTTCTTGACCTTCGAGCGGGTCTTCCAGGGCAGCCCCGTCAGCCAGTCGAGATAATTTCGGACCACAGTCGCCTCGGCCGACATCGGGCTCATGGTCTTGAGCTTCTTGAGCTCGGTCATGGCCTTGTCGTGGGCTTCCTTGGGCATGCGGGCCTTGCGGATCCGCTCCTCGATCTCGGCGCTCTCGTCGCGGCCGTCCTCGCCCTCGCCCAATTCCTTCTGGATCGCCTTCAGCTGCTCGTTCAGATAGTACTCGCGCTGGGTCTTCTCCATCTGGCGCTTGACACGCGAGCGGATGCGCTTTTCCACCTGAAGAACCTCGATCTCGCCCTCGATATGGGCATAGATCCGCTCCAGCCGCTCGACCACGGTCGGCGTCTCAAGCAGTTCCTGCTTCTCAGCCACCTTCAGCGACAGATGCGAGGCGATGGTGTCGGCGAGCTTCGCCGGCTCCTCGATCTGATTGAGAGTGACCAGCACCTCCGGCGGGATCTTCTTGTTCAGCTTCACATACTGTTCGAACTCGGCCACAACCGAGCGCGACAGCGCCTCGACCTCGCGGCCGGCATCCTCGCCCTCGGCGATCGCAGTGGCCTCGGCCTGGAAGAAATCGCCATCCGAAATCAGGGTCTCGACCCGCGCCCGGCTGGCGCCCTCGATCAGCACCTTCACGGTGCCGTCGGGCAGCTTCAGCAGCTGCAGCACGGTCCCGATCGTGCCGACCATGAAGATGTCACCGGCGCCGGGGTCTTCCTGTGCGGCATCCTTCTGCGCCAGCAGCAGGATCTGCTTGTCGCTGCGCATCACCTCTTCGAGGGCGCGCACCGATTTCTCACGGCCGACGAACAGCGGCACGATCATGTGCGGGAAGACAACGATGTCGCGCAGCGGCAGGACCGGATAGGTGTGTGTGGTATGTTTTTCGGTCATGGCCAGTCTCGCATTTTTATCGGATTCGGCACGGCGTCGGGCACGCGGCCTCGGAAGGCCGACGTGCCGCTTTCACGCCACATCGGCCCGAACCCGGGATGAGCCGCGCACACATGCCGGCCGGATGCCGGCCGCTGCCGCCCTTATGGGCCGGCAGCGGCCGAAACATCAACGGCCGGCACGCTCAAGACCGTGCCGCGGCCGGAAGTTGAACGGGGATCAGGAAGCGGAGCCGCCGACATCGCCCCGCCGGTCCGCATAGATATGGAGCGGCTTGGCCCGTCCTTCAACGACCTCGCGATTCACCACGATTTCTTCGACCCCGTCCATGTCAGGCAGGTCGAACATGGTGTCGAGCAGGATCTCTTCCATAATAGCGCGCAGGCCGCGCGCACCGGTCTTGCGGTCGATGGCGCGCTCGGCAATCGACCCCAGCGCATCCTCCGAGAAGGTCAGGTGCACGTTCTCAAGCTCGAACAGCCGCTGATACTGCTTCACCAGCGCGTTTTTCGGCTTGGTCAGGATCTGCACCAGGGCCTCACGGTCGAGGTCGTGCAAGGTGGCGATCACCGGCAACCGGCCCACGAATTCGGGGATCAGACCGAATTTCAGCAGATCCTCGGGCTCCACCTGACGCAGCACGTCACCGGAGCGACGGCTTTCGACCGGTTCGACATCGGCGCCGAAGCCGATCGAGGTCTTGCGACCGCGATCATTGATGATCCGGTCAAGGCCGACGAAGGCGCCGCCGACAATGAACAAGATGTTGGTGGTGTCGACCTGCAGGAATTCCTGCTGAGGGTGCTTGCGGCCACCCTGCGGCGGCACGGAGGCAACCGTGCCTTCCATGATCTTGAGCAATGCCTGCTGCACGCCCTCGCCCGACACATCGCGCGTGATCGACGGATTGTCGGATTTGCGGCTGATCTTGTCGACCTCGTCGATATAGACGATGCCGCGCTGTGCCCGCTCGACATTGTAATCCGCCGCCTGAAGCAGCTTCAGGATGATGTTCTCCACATCCTCGCCGACATAACCCGCCTCGGTGAGGGTCGTGGCGTCCGACATGGTGAACGGCACGTCGAGGATGCGGGCCAGGGTCTGGGCCAGCAACGTCTTGCCGCAACCGGTCGGCCCGATCAGCAGGATATTGGATTTCGCAAGCTCGACTTCGGCGCCCTTGCCGCCCTGACTCAGACGCTTGTAGTGATTGTATACCGCCACCGAGAGAATGCGCTTCGCCTGATCCTGGCCGATCACATAATCGTCCAGGACGTTGAAGATATCCTTCGGCGTCGGTCCGCGATCACGCGTCTTCACCAGCGAGGTTTTGCTCTCCTCGCGGATGATGTCCATGCAGAGCTCTACGCACTCGTCGCAGATGAACACCGTAGGCCCGGCGATCAGCTTCCGCACCTCGTGCTGGCTTTTGCCGCAGAACGAGCAGTAAAGCGTGTTCTTGCCGTCGCCGCCGCTGGACTTGGTCATCGTGTCTCCACTCGTTGGCTCTGCCCGGCGTCCATGTTAGCCGCCGGTCGCACCCGGGCACAAACCCTAAAAAGCGGCAGGTCGGCCGGCAGTGTGCCGGATCGGGAGGACGGCCCCCCGCCATCTGCCGGTTCGGGGGCCCGCACCGGGACACGGAGTTCGGTTTTCGACTCCGCGGTCAGAGGAAATGTAATGCGCCATTCGCACTTGCCAAAGGGGGAAAAAGCACCAGCGTGCGGATCATCCCCCGAACCCGGACATGACGAACCCGCCACCGCGTGTACGCGATGGCGGGTTGCATGTCGGGTCAACGTCGCCACCGCAGCCTTGCCCGAGGCTTCGGCATCCTGATGACGCCATCGACGGCCTGTCGGGCCATCAGGCTCAGGATCCGGCCTCTTCAAGCTTCGGCCGCTGGGCGACGACCGTGTCGATCAGGCCGAAGGCCTTGGCCTCCTCGGGCGACATGAAGTTGTCGCGCTCCATGCCGCGCTCCAGTTCTTCCAGCGGCCGGCCGGTGTGGTGCATATAGATTTCGTTCAGCCGTGCCCGCAGCTTCAGGATCTCGCGGGCATGGATCTCGATGTCGCTGGCCTGGCCGCGAAACCCGCCCGACGGCTGATGGATCATGATCCGGGCATTGGGCAAGGCAAAGCGCTTGCCGGCGGCACCGCCCGCGAGCAGCAGCGAACCCATCGAGGCGGCCTGACCGATGCACAAGGTCTGAACGTCGCAGCGGATGTACTGCATCGTGTCATAGATCGCCAGCCCCGAGGTCACCACGCCGCCCGGCGAGTTGATGTAGAAGGAAATATCCTTCTTCGGGTTCTCGCTTTCGAGGAACAGCAACTGCGCCGTCACCAGGCTGGCCACGCCGTCCTCGACCGGGCCGGTCAGGAAGATGATCCGCTCCTTGAGCAGGCGCGAATAGATGTCATAGGCGCGCTCGCCCCGGTTGGTCTGCTCGACCACCATCGGCACCAGCGTGTTCATATAGGTATCGAGCATATCGCTCATGCGCTTTCCGCTCCCCTCAACAGACATCATCCGGTCGTCACAAAACCCCGGCCGCCGAGACGTTTGCGACCGCTCCCGAAGCCGGAAGCGGTCGCAGACGATATCGCCGACAGGGCAGCGGATCAGGCCTCGGTCTTGGCGTCGTCCGCCGTGGCCTCGGCCTCGTCCTCATCGTCGGGATCCTTCATCAGATCCTCGGCGCTGACGACCTTCTCCTCGACCTTGGCAAGGGCCAGGATGTGATCGACGACCTTGTCCTCGAAAATCGGCGCCCGAAGTGCGCGCAGCGCATCCGGATTCTGCTGATAATACTCGATCACCCGCGCTTCCTGACCGGGGAAGCGGCGCGCCTGCTCGATCAGCGCGCGGTTGACCTCTTCATCCGCCACCTGAACATCGTTCACCCGACCCACTTCTGCAAGGACCAGACCCAGACGAACCCGACGCAGGGCGATCGCGCGATATTCCTCGCGGACCTCGTCCTCGGTCTTCTCCATGCTCTCGAAAGTCTGGCCAGTGCGCGTCATCTCTTCGCTGAGCTGCTTCCAGATGCCCTCGAACTCGGCCTCCAGCATGCCCGCCGGCACCTCGAACTCGTAACGGCCGGCCAGGCTGTCGAGCAGGCCGCGCTTCAGCTTCTGACGGCTGATGCCCTCATAGCGGTTGCGGAAATCGTCACGGATCGCCGCCTTCAGCGCGTCGAGGTTATCGAGGCCCAGCTTCTCGGCCAGGGCATCGTCGATCCCCGCGGTCTTGGGCGCCTTGACCTCCTTGATGGTGGTCTCGAAGGTCGCGGCCTTGCCGGCAAGCTGCTCCGCGCCATAATCGGCGGGGAAGTTCACCTCGACCTTGCGCTCCTCGCCAGGCTTGGCGCCGACCAGCTGGTCTTCGAAGCCGGGAATGAAGGTGTTGGAGCCCAGCACGAGCGCATAGCCCTCGGCCTCGCCGCCCTGGAAGGCCTCGCCATCGACGAAGCCCTTGAAGTCGATGACCACCTGGTCGCCGTTCTCGGCGGCGCGATCCTCGACCGCCTCGAATTCCTGATTGGCCGAGGCGATACGCTCCAGCGCCGCGTCGACTTCCTTGTCCTCGACCTCGGCTGCCTCGCGGACCAGTTCGACATCGGAGAAATCGCCCAGCTCGAAATCGGGCATGATCTCGACGACCATGGTGTATTCCAGATCCTGACCCTCGTCGAAGGCCGTGATCTCGATCTTGGGCTGCGTCGCCGGGCGCAGGTCGTTCTTCGCCAGAACCTCACGCGAGGTCTCGTTGACCGACTCCTCAAGAACCTCGCCCATCACCGAGGCGCCATAGCGCTGCTTGACCACCTTCGCCGGGATCTTGCCGGGACGGAAGCCAGGCATCTTGATGGTGGCGCTGATCGAGGCGATTCGGCTGTCGATCTTCTCGTTGATCGACGTGGCCGGCACGACGACCTTGTATTCGCGCTTGAGCCCTTCGGCGTTGGTCTCGGTGATCTGCATCAAAACGGTCTCACAGGGTCGGTTGACTGCGGCAGCGCCTGCCCGTCGCGGGGGACGGGATTTCGTTGCCGGCGGCCGTTGACGGGCCGCGGCAGGCAGGCGCCGGGTGCGCGAAGAGGCGTGTTCGCAGGCGGTCAGGCTCCACGACACGGGCGGCAAGCATGTGGCACGAAAATGCCCCGCTTCGCAAGCCCTATACGCGGCAAAGCCGGTGCCGGCGGGCTTGAATGGCCCGCCGGCACCGGCTGTCCGCCCGCTCCGGCCCGCGGAGCAAAGATCAGGTGACGGCGAACACCGTGTAGCTGGTGGCGGTTGCGTTCCAGGCCCCCTTGACGATCACGTCACGCCCAGAGATTTCCACCAGATCCGACCCGGCGCTCGCCATGGCAGAGACCGACATCGACCGCCCGCGATCGGTTCCTGTCGTGATCGACACCATGACGAAGACCGGCGCGAAGCGCAGAGTCAGGGTCTGCGATGCCGTGCCATCGCCGTCATAGGCGAGCACGGCACGGCTGGTATCGGTCACGGCCTGGCGCATGGCCGTGGTCAGTTCGTGGGTGCTGATGCCATCCGGCAGAATATTGTCGCGGACCACCAGCCCGGACACAGCGGCGCTCGTCGTCGCCAACCCGATCATCGGCGGGTTCCGCAACATGCTCGGATTGTCGACCATGTTTTCCGAGATGATCAGGCCATCGACCGGGTCGTTGATCCGGACGACATAGCGCTGGCTCTCGGTCGATACGTCGTTCGCCAGACAGACGTCCTTCATCACGTTGCCGCGAAAGGCGACATTGGTGCACCCCGTGCCCAGAGACAGCACGTCGCGGGTCACACGCTTGAAGTGATTGCCATCGATCGAGACATTGCTGACACCCGACAGAAGCACGCCCCCCAGAATTTCGCGCGTCTGACCTTCGCCATTATCGACCATGCCATAGAACATGTTGTCGGCAATACGGACATTGTCGCCGCCAGAGACTGAGAACAGGAAATTCGGTGCCACGGAGTGAATCAGAATATTGTCCGAGAAGATCGATTCATTGGCAGTGCCTTCGAAGATACGGCAGTTCGTGTCGATATAGTTGCCGATGAACTGGATGCCGTGAATGTTCGCTTTGTTCCAGCCGATATTCCGCACCAGATAGCCACCCGAACCGGCATGGAAGCGATTGTCCCGGATCATATAAGCGCGCATGCCACCCAGCAGCTTGTTGTCGAAATTCGGCCCCGGATTGAACTTGGCGGGATCCGGGTCTTCGGCATCTTCCGGATCCTGCTCGTCGGGCCAGTCGATCTCGATCCCATGGGTAAACGACACGAGGTTGCATTGCGTGACATTCAGGCCACGGCCCTTGATCCGGATCAGCGTTTCCCCACGCCCGATCGCACAATTCGTAATCTTGAGATCGACATCACCATTGTTCTTGCCGTCGGGCGTCACCTGATAGTCTTCTTCGGCAAAGATGACCAGGGTGTCGGCCTCCAACTGGCTCCGGCCGATGACGATGAAGTTTTCGAGGCAGACGGCATGAGCCCGGATGTTGAGGACGATGGGCGCCGTCGAGCCAGTCGACATCATGATGGCCGCGCGCGAGGTGGTGCCGGGGCCCATCAGGCCGAAGATCCTCTGGCCGCGCGTGTTCACATTGATCGTATCGGACACGAGGTAACGCGCTACCAGCAGCACGTCCTTGCCGCTGTCCAGCGCCGCCTGCACGGCCGCGGTGTCATCGGCAGAGCCGTCCCCCACTGCGCCAAAATCGCCTGGCGTCACATATTCAGCGAGTTTGGTGGTCAGAATACGAGACACGCCACCGGTAAATGGGGCAACATAGGTCACATCATTTGAAGACGTCGGCACGTCAGCTCTCCTTTGAAGTCAGGTATCGCCGCGACATTAAATATGTCTTGAGGCGTTCTGCTTCACAAAGCTAACGGCAATGCTTCTTCCGGTCGCACTATCAATAGTTGCAACATGTTGCGGCACGACATGCCGGGCTCTTCCCGGTGCGCCTGCGATCGTCGGATACCGGCTGTTGCGCGAACCCATAAGTGCGCAGGCCCACATGCGCATGCCCGCAAACGCGGGCGGCCCGGCTCATCCCCCGGCGGCGGCACCTCGGCGGCGCGCGGGGCTTCAAGTGGTGCGGACGGTGGGACTTGAACCCACACATCTCTCGATACGAGAACCTAAATCTCGCGCGTCTGCCAATTCCGCCACGTCCGCGAACCGGCCGAGCATATAGCACGACCGGCCACCCGGCTTCCAGAGGTCGTGAGCGATCAGCGCAGCAGACCGCGCACGGCCGATCCGGCGCGGACCTCGTGGGTGCCGGTATAGGCCTCGTGGTTGTCCTCGATCTCGCCCTGCTTGTAGAGATAGTTGACCATCATGCCAGCCGACTGGCGCTGGCCCTTGTCGCTCATATCGGCGCGCCAGTTGATCCGCTCCACCCGCGCACCATTCGACAGATGGAAATGCGCGACACCGTCGCGGGCGCGGTTGCGGGTCTTCTCCTGCGTGATATAGCGCGCGGCCAGCCGGGTCAGCGGCAATTTCAGGGCGTCCGCAAGCGCCGGCTCGGACGGCCAGTCGCATGCCAGCGCCCGGGCCAGCGGATCGGTCCCCTCCGCAGCCGGCAGGGTCTTGCCCTCGGCGCCGACCGTCGGCCTGGACAGCGCCGTGCGCAGCCGGCCCCGCTCGGTGTCGCTCAACAGGCCGGCATCGCCCGCGGCCAACCGCTCGTCCAGCCAGGCGCGGAAGCCGGGGATCGGCGACAAGGTGGCGAAGGTCTTCAGCCCGGGCAGATCATGGGACAGATCCTCCACCACCCGCTTGATCAGGAAATTGCCGAAGCTGAAGCCGGCAAGGCCCTTCTGGGCGTTGGAGATCGAATAGAAGATCGCGGTGTCGGCGCTGGCCGGATCGCCCGTGGGGGCCGCTTCGTCCAGAAGCGTGTGAACATTATCGGCCAACCCCTTGACCAGTGCCACTTCCACGAAGATCAGCGGTTCGCGCGGCATCTTCGGATGGAAGAAGGCATAGCAGCGGCGATCGCTTTCCAGGCGGTTGCGCAGATCCGACCACGAGCGGATCTCGTGCACCGCCTCATACTCGATCAGCTTTTCGAGCAGCGCCGCCGGCGCGTCCCAGGTGATGCGGGTCAGGTCCAGAAGGCCGATGTCGAACATACCCGACAGCACCTCGCGCAGCTCATGCTCCATCCCCCGCAGCGCCGGCGCACCACGGGTCAGCGGCAGAAGATCGGCCCGCAGGTCGACTAGAAACTTGACGCCTTGCGGCAAGCTGCTGAACTGGCGCAGCAATCTTGCCCGAGGGCTGACCAGCGTCTCGCGCAGCCGCTCCAGCGCCTCCACCCGCGCCGACGCATCGGCCGCGTCCCGCACCGTTGCCATGGCTGCATCCAGGGCTTCGCGCGGCACATCGAATTCACGCGCCAGAACGGTGAGAAAATTGGCGCGTCCGGTCTGGTTCAGGCCGAGATAGACCTGCCCCAACTCCGCCGTCCGCGCCCGCGCGGAGACCTCGCCGCCCGCCGCGTCCAGCGACTGGCGGATCAGGCCACGAATGCGGTCCAGATCCTCGGCCGGCAATGCCGGACGGATCGGTGCCCCGATCCGCGCACGCGCGTGCTGCGACACATCGCGCCACAACCGGTTCAGCCGGTCGAGGGTCCGATCGAAGAAGCCGGCGCCGTCCGAGCCTTCCTCCGGCACGCCATCGCCCTCGATGACCTGCCCGGCAAGCGCCGGCACGGCGACGGTCATCTGCCTGGTCGCCTCCCCAGGCGGCACCGGCACGGCGTCACTGGCATCGGCCGTCGGCAGTGCCGGGGCCTGAACGCCGGTGGCGGCGCGGACATTGGTGGACCGGCTGGATGCGGCGGAGGGTGCTGCGGTCTCGGTCACGGAGGCTCTCCACTGTTGGCGCACCCGCCCCACCGGACGGGCACCTCTCCATGATCAGGGATGCGGACCCGGGCGTTCAAGTCTTGACAGCGCGCCGATGTGTGAAGCGTGCATGACGCCCGGCGATCCGCTGCGGATCAATCACCGTCCAGCCCGAAGCCCAGCGCGTCCAGACCGTCATCATCCAACGGCGCCACCGCCTGCAGAACCCGTGGCAGCATGCCGGCGATGTCTTCAGCGATCATCCCGCGCGGCAGCAGACGGGCGGCGGCGCCATGCAACCAGACGGCCGCGGCCGCCGCCTCGAACGCGGCCATGCCCTGGGCCAGAAGGCCGCCGGCGATACCGGCCAGCACGTCGCCCGCCCCCGCGGTCGCCAGCCGCGCCGGCGCATTGCCATTGATCGCCAGACGCCCGTCCTCCGGGCCGGCGATCACCGTGTCGGCGCCCTTCAGGACCACGACAGCGCCGCAACGGTCCGCCGCGGCGCGCACCCGCTCGATCCGGGTGCCGCCATCCGCCACAAGATCGGGGAACAGCCGGCCGAACTCGCCGCCATGTGGGGTGATCACGACACGCGCCCCGCGAGCGGTGGCGGCACGGATCTGGCTGAACAGGTCGGCAGCGCTGTCTTCGAACGCGGTCAGGGCATCGGCATCCAGAACCAGCGCTGGAAGGCAGGCGATGGCCCGGCGGACCCAATCGCGGGTCAGCGCATCCACGCCCTGTCCGGGCCCCAGCACGGCCGCCGCGACCCGCCGGGTCTGCAGCATCCGCTCGAACGCCTCCGGCGTCGGCACCACCCGCGTCATCACCGCCGGATCGGTGCCGGCGAAAATCGACATCGCATCCGACAGGCAGGCAACCGTCACCAGCCCTGCTCCGGCCCTGAGGCCGCCATGCGCCGCAAGTCGGGCGGCACCGGCGGTTTCGGGCGGCCCTCCGGCCACCACCAGGTGACCGCGGCGATATTTATGGTCGCCGGCCGCCGGTGCCGTCAGCGCGGCCTGCCAGAGCGGCGGGCGATTGATCGCGATCCTGGGCCCGATCGGCCGCAGAACCGCCGGCGGGATGCCGATATCGGCAATCACCAGCCGGCCGCGCAGATCGCGCCCGGGCAGCAGCCAGTGGCCGGGCTTCGCCCGAAAGAACGACACGGTCAGCGCCGCCCTCACCGCCATGCCGCGCACCTGTCCGTCATCGCCGGATACGCCGCTCGGGACATCGACGGCCACCACGGGCAGATCCCGCGCCTGCACCAGAGACAGCAGCCGCGCCGCCTCGCCATCCACCGGCCGCGCCAGTCCGGCGCCGAACAGCGCATCGATCACCACCGGTACCGCTGCGTCATCAGAGGTCGACCTCAGCCGGTCTTCTGCCTGCGAAAGCGGCAGCACCCTGCCCGTCCAGCGGTCAGCCGCCAATCGGGCGTCGCCAGCCAACCGGTCGGCGGCCACCAGCGACAGGATATCGACCGGCCACCCGGCCTCGGACAGCGCGCGGGCCGCGATCCAGCCGTCACCGCCATTGTTGCCGGGGCCCACCAGCGCCACCACGCGCCTGGGTTGCGGACCGAAGGCAGCGATGACTTCGCGGGCCACAGCCTGCCCCGCCGCCTCCATCAACGCGGATCCCGCGATGCCGCCCGCGATGGCGGCCCGGTCGGCGCGGCCCATCTCGTCGCAGGTGAGCAGTTCATATGACATCGGTCAGGTGCCTTCCGTGCGGATGAAGCGGGCCGTGCGAATGACGCGGGTCGATCGGCCGTTTGAGACGGGCATACCTGCAACAATCGTCACCGGTGGGCCGCTGCCGCATCTTCCTCATGCCGGCCGGCTTTGACAAGAATTGTGCCCGCCACATAAAGTCGTTGAACACATATCCCAACCCGCGGAGGCCACGGAACGATGGCGACCATACCGCCCTGGAGCGTGAAGGGTGTCGACCGCGACACCCGCGAGATCGCCAAACGAGCGGCCCAGGCCAGCGGGTTGACGTTGGGCAGCTGGGTCGCGGATGCGATCCGCACCTATGCCGAGGCCCAGGCGGTCCATGCGGCAGAGATGAACGGCGATGAGGCGGTCTCGGCGGGCGACATGCCGATGCCCCGCCCGGCCTCGCGCCTGGCGCTTTCGGTGCCCGACGACGCGGCCACCATCGATGATGGCCGCGTCGCGGCGCTCGAAGACCGCGTGGCCCGGCTGGAAGCCGATATGGCGGAACACCGCGAGCGTTCGGAACACGCCCTTGCCGATCTGGCGCGCGGCTTCGTGGTCCTGGCGGATCGCACGGGTTCGCCGGTGAAATAACGCCATGCAGAGCCCGGCCCTGCGCATTCTGGTGTGGAACCTGAAGCGCCCGGATCATCGGCGGTTGGCGGCGGTCGCGGATGTGGTCGCCACCCAGGGGGTCGACCTGCTGATCGCACAAGAGGCCTGCGCATGGCACAAGGACGCCCTTGTCGACCATCTGGGCGGCGTCGCCGCGTTCACGCCGGCCTTCCCGCGGCATGATGGCTGGGAAGGCCATCTGCTGTGGCGCCGCCAGCCCGGCACACGCCAGGATGGTGATGGCGATGCCGGCCCCGTTCAGCGCGGCCCCGTTCAACGCCTGGCGCTTGGCGGCTGGCCCTGGCCACGGGTGGCACAGATATTCCGGCTATGGCCCGGCGGCCCGGTGGCGGCGGGCGTGCAGCTTTCTCATCCCCCGGGCGCTCAGCGCCGGCAACTGGCCATCCTCGCCGGTCATCACCCGATGCTGATCGCCGGCGATTGCAACCTGGTGGGGCGGTTGCGGCTGCCGGGCTACCGCGATGTCACGCCGGCCACCGGCAGCTTCAGGCTGGGGCCGGTGCGGCTGCGGCTGGACCGGGTGCTGCTGCGAAATGATTGCGGCGGCGTCGCGGTCGATCACCTGCCGCATCAGGGCCTGTCGGATCACGACGCCCTGCTAGCATTACAGTTGCGTATTTCCTAAAGTTCTGAATCAATGGGTGACCATGATTCGGAGGGTCATGGAATGTCTGGTTCG